>CAZJHC010000101.1:1630-9815 GCA_964545645.1 uncultured Saprospiraceae bacterium | reverse complement strand
TAGTTACAAATAACAAATATAATTAATTATAATATGTTATTCTTTCATATGACCATGTTATGTTATGTGTATATAGATAAAAAAGAGAATCTTAGAACTTGATGACCTAATTTTTGCAGTTCTATATATGACCATAGATCGTTCTTATTAGGAGGTAATTCTAAAGTGTCAAACCTTGTATTTCGCCTTTTTTTCAACCAAATTTTTTGATTAAAAGACTGCTTCAAGCCATAGTAGCATTGGCCTGGGTGCCAATCTTTAACAGTACAATCACTCGACGACGAATGTTCTTTAATGAAAAATGCAATAAAAGAAGCGTACACAACGACAAGGTAAGTGATATGAAAAATATGCCTACTTTTTTGCACAATCCTTCACCCTCTTCTATTTGAAGTGGATAAGAATACAGTTGTAAAGGCTGAATCTGAATTACAGGTTATAAATTGATAGTGGATTAAAGATGTTGAGTAGATGGACTTTTAAACCGATCAATCAACTTTTATTCTAAACTGTAAGGATGCCATATTTATAAAACGAAAAATAGATATACATGGAAATATCTGCTGAGTTTTCTCAATTAGAAATTGTACAAGAGGAGCAACTACCAGTGTCAAAACATAAGCTACACGACTGGACACATTTTGCGGGTTTATATGCAGCAGAACATGTAGCAGCAACAGAATTTGTAATTGGAGCGACTTTCGTGGCTTTGGGTGCTAAGACCATGGACATTATCATTGGGTTGCTGATAGGAAATATTTTGGCCGTTCTCAGCTGGACGCTAATCACCACGCCGATTGCTGTAGATACCCGAATGAGCCTATATACATATCTCAAGAAAATCGCAGGGAGCAATATGGCAAAGCTTTACGATTGGGCTAATGTTTTAATTTTTACGGTGATTTCGGCAGCAATGGTTACGGTATCAGCTACGGCCGTTCGATTTGCTTTTAATATTCCGGCTCAACTGAATTGGTACCCCACTAATATTTGGTTTGTATTAATTGTCTTATTGGTTGGTGCTTTTGTGGTGTTCATTGCTATCTATGGTTTTAAAGCAGTTTCTGACTTTTCAGGAATATGTGCACCATGGCTTTTTGTGATGTTTGCCAGTGGCGCATTGGTTTTGTTGCCAGCATTATCATTGAGTGTTGTCGGAACGGTACTGCCTGAGAGTTGGGCCGAGTTTATCCAAATCGGTAATCAATCTATCTGGACCGGGGTCAATAGCAACGGAGAGACAGGTATAGGGTTAGTTGAGGTTATAGGGTTTGGTTGGGCCGCCAACACCATTACGCACTTTGGATTGATCGATATGGCTTTGTTGCGTTTTGCCAAAAAGAAGTCTTATGGTTTGGCAACCAGCACAGGCATGCTCTTTGGGCATTATGTAGCGTGGATCGCAGCAGGAATCATGGGTGCAGGTGCTGCCGTGATATTAGGTAAAACGATCGTTGAACTGGATCCAGGAGATGTGGCTTATTATGCCTTAGGCTGGTCTGGATTTGTGATTGTGATTGTAGCCGGTTGGACCACGGCGATTACCAATTTATATCGAGCAGGCCTGGCAGCACAAGCCATTTTCACAGAGCATTCACGGAGGCATACGACTTTGGCTGTAGGCTCGGCGATGATTGTTGTAGCGTGCTTTCCATTTGTCTTTACTCAGATATTACCTCTATTGACATATGCTGGACTACTGGTAGTGCCTGTCGGAGCTATAGTATTTGCAGAACATCAAATTTTTCCTCGTATAGGTTACACTCGTTACTGGTCCAAATACCAGGACTACATCCATAGTTTACCAGCGATTGCATCTTGGGGAGTTGGATTAATATTTGGTTTTGGTTTAGATGCCTTGAATGTTATGTCTTTTTATTATTTGTTCATACCTACCTGGATTTTTACCATAGTTCTCTACACCATTTTGGCGGGAAGGTATGGAGCTAAAAAAGCTTTTCCTGAGGCAGAATCAAAAGAAAAAAAATTCAACGAATTGGTTGAACGATACCAAGATCATTTAGCCACTAAGGTGCCAATACTCCTTAAAGACAAGTCAATGTTTTCACTTTTGTTGAAAACTATTGGCTTTATATCATTAGCGGTCACTTTGGTTTTGGCTGGCAATGTTCTTTTAGGCAGCAATGACGAAACGACCTATATCGCTAATCGTGAAACGTTTTATTACTACGGATTTATTTGTACTGTCTTATATTTTTTGGTAGCCTATTGGGCTATGCACAGAGGAAAGAAAGTTGTTTGATTTTTATAATAAGATAACATGAAGCTAAATCAACTCAATATTCCAACTATTGCGAGGGCGCTATCATGCCCAAGTTATGATCGTCCGGGCCTTAAAACGGGCATTGTACATGTTGGGGTAGGGGGATTTCATCGTTCGCATCAGGCTTACTATATACATAAATTGTTAGAAGACTACGGGGTGACCGATTGGGCCATATGTGGTATAGGATTGCGAGAGGCTGATCGGGGTATGGCCGATGTGTTAGCAGGGCAGGATTGTCTATATACCTTGGTGACTCAACATCCTAATGGAAAGATAGAAAGTGAAGTCATTGGTGCTATAAACGAGTATTTATTAGCCGTTGATGCACCTCGGTTGATTATTGATAAAATGGCACATCCCGACACTAAAATAGTCTCATTAACTATCACAGAAGGGGGATATAATTTTGATGCGGTGACAGGACGGTTCAATTTTGAGAACCCCGATATCTTATATGAACTGGCCAACCCTCAAGATCCTAAAACGATCTATGGATATGTGACGGCAGCATTGCGCAAAAGACGTGCCGTTGGTTTACCTCCTTTTACGATATTGTCTTGTGACAATATCCAGCATAACGGAGATGTGGCCCGTAAAATGGTACTTGCTTTTGCAGAAAAGCAAGACTCAGAACTTGCTGAATGGATAAAAAATGAAGTTGATTTTCCTAATTCTATGGTAGATAGAATCACGCCGGTCACAACTCCTGCTATCATCGATTACTTAGAAAACACGTTTAAGTACGTAGATAGTTGGCCTGTGGTTTGCGAGCCATTTATACAGTGGGTAATAGAAGACAATTTTTCAAATGGTAGGCCTCCACTTGAAAAATTGGGCGTACAGTTTGTGTCCGATGTTACCCCTTATGAAAAAATGAAAATCCGATTGCTTAATGCAGGCCATTCCGTTTTGGGTATAACTGGAGCAATATATGGACACCCTACGATCGAGGCGTGTATAAACGATACTGTTTTTGCTCAGGTTATGCGTCAATTTATGGATGAAGAAGTAACGCCTATCCTAGGGCAGATCGAAGGAATTGATATTGAAAAATATAAAGATAGTCTGGAAGAAAGATTTGCCAACCCACATATCAAAGACAATGTTAGCCGTATCTGTTCGGAAAGTTCTGCCAAATTGCCTAAGTTTTTAATTCCCACATTGCTTGAAAATCTAAAGAACGGGGGTAGCATCAAGTATGCCACCTTTGTATTGGCATCATGGTGTTATTATAGTGACAAAGGAATCAATGAAAACGGAGCGCCATTGGAGATCATAGATGAGCAAAAAACAGCGTTGCACCAAGCAGCCAAAAACACTGAAAGCAATTGGTCTTCGTTTCTTAACCTAACAGATTTATTTGGAAGACTTGTAGAAAATGAGCGCTTTAAGTCTACTTACACATCGATGGTTCAATCTATTTATTCTGAGGGTAATATTCGTAATGTAATGGAGAGACTACTATCGCATTAGGTTAAAGAATCATATACAATCGATATTAATTAGGTATGCTAAATCAAGAAGAACTACCATATTCTTAAGATTTATTCCTTGTCATTTACTGGTAGGACATCGCTGATTGTGAGTTATTTATACTCAGGATCTACTCACTTGACTGTTGCAAAAGGATTAGTGATATCTACACTTTAATTTTTAGACCTTGTATACTGATCTTTAGCCGAGCAAACTTGGTTATTCTACAATGCCTCCGCTTATTTTTTCTCCGTTTTTATAGTCATATTCGAGAGTCATGTTTCCTTCTTCATCAAAGAATTGGAGCTTGCCATGTTGCTTTCCATCTTTAAAAAATCCCTTCTTTTGTAAGATTGCCTTGTTGTTATAAACGGCAAATGGACCATCGACTTTGCCATCTTTATAACTGGTCTCATCTGTTGGTCTACCAAATTTGTAGTTGGCTTTTATTCCATGCAATACATCGTTTTTGTAGGAAACCATCGATTCGATCTGTCCTCTATCATTGAGAAACATCTGGACTCCATTCTTAGCACCATTGATGTAATTGGTGATACTTTTTATTTTATTGCTTTCTGGATGATAGGTGACCCAGGCTCCATTGCGTACTCCCCCAATTACACTTCCTTGAGCTAAGTAGTAGGATTGTGCATCTTGAAAGCTCACGAGTTGTCCACCTCCACCGATAGATTCTGTGTCATATCCCTTGAGGTCATACTGTGGCCCAGTACCAGAAAGACTGCCACCACAACTCATCATAGTTGTAACACTGACTAAAAGTAATAATCGTAACATTTCTAATTTTTTATTTGGCTGTGCCAAAATTAACTATAACATCTGTCTCGGATGAAGCTGATAATGTAGATTTTTACAACAATTATTAGAATTGATGAATAATAAAGAAATAGCACGACAATTTAACTTATTGGGGAAACTGTTAGAATTGCATGGGGAAAACCCTTTCAAGACTCGATCATACTCCTCTGCTTATGTAACCATCAGGAAGCTGCCTTATCCGGTTATCGATAGAACCAAAGAAGAACTTTTACAAGTAAAAGGAATCGGAAAAGCTATATCGGAAAAAATAGTAGAGTTAAAAGAAACTGGTGAAATCGGTGCGCTGTCAAACTATATCCAAAACACTCCACCTGGCATAGTGGAGATGTTGCAGATCAAAGGATTTGGTCCTAAAAAGATAAAGGTAGTCTGGAAAGAGCTCGAAATAGATACTCCTGGCGAATTGTTGTATGCTTGCGAAGAAAATAGATTGATAGATCTGAAGGGCTTTGGACTTAAGTCTCAGGACAATATCAAACAGCAATTGGAGTATTACCTCGATAGTCGAGGGAAGTACTTATATGGACATATTGAGACTGAGGCCCATGACTTGATTCAATTATTACGAGCTGACCTTGGTGAGTCCAACATTGAGTTTATCAATGGTATCAGACGAATGTATCCAGTGGTCGATGGCATCGAGTTGTTGACAGATGCTCAGCAAGATCTACTGAAATCATTGCTTGATAACCTGCCAGAATATGAAACTGAAGGAGATACAATGACGTATCGTGGGATCAAAGTTTCTGTCACATATGTATCGAAGACTTCTTATCAAGAGTCCTTGTTTAAACACAGTGCTTCAGATGAATTTTTGGAAGCTTGGTCCGACAAATTTGGTTTTGATTCTATGGACGATAAAGAATATTTCTCATCTCATAATCTTGCATATATCCCGTCCGAACTGAGAGAGAGTCCAGACATGATCGATCTGGCTCAATCCGTAGAAGACTTAGATCTCATCGATCTAACTGATATCAAAGGGGTGGTTCATGCACACTCTACCTATAGTGACGGTACCGCTACGGTGAGAGAGATGGCGCAAGCCTGCATAGATTTAGGATACCAATATTTGGTCATGAGTGATCACAGCAAAGCAGCCTTCTATGCTAATGGACTGAAGGAGGATCGAGTATTAGCACAGATGGAAGAGATAGATCGACTCAATGCTGAGTACGAGTCCTTTAAGATATTTAAGAGTATAGAGTGCGATATCTTATACGATGGTTCATTGGATTATGATGATGATTTTTTAGTTCATTTTGATTGTGTCATAACATCAGTACATTCTAACTTAAAGATGACTCAAGATAAGGCCATGGAGCGGCTATTAGGGGCCATCAGGCATCCAGCGACTACTATCTTAGGTCACCCAACCGGCAGATTGCTGCTGTCCAGGGAGGGGTATCCTATCGATCATCAAGAGCTAATTGATGCCTGTGCAGAGCACAACGTGTCTATTGAAATCAATGCAAGTCCATATCGTCTTGATCTGGATTGGAGCTGGATTCCCTATGCTCAGGAGAGAGGAGTGATGTTATCAATTAATCCGGATGCACATAGTACCGCAGGTATTAAGGACATTAGATATGGGGTCTTAGCGGCTCGCAAAGGAGGACTTAAATCACAAAACTGTCTAAATGCCAAAAATTGCAGTCAATTTTCTGAGTGGATATCAAAACATAGGCCATGTTAATGCGTTGTTAACCGAGTCGCCTGGTATGTTTTAGAGCATTTTTAACTTACCTTTGTATTAACAATTTTTGTAAATTATAAAATCATATTAAATAATGACATTTTCTAAATCACTACTACTATTAGTTTGTGCATTCGCTCTGACCATCGCATGCAAAAACGATACAGTAAAAGACGATGCAAGAGCTAGTGTTGCAACTGCTAATACTACAACTCCTGCTACTACTCCAGCTGCTACTCCAGCAGAGACTGTACCAGTTGGCCCTTTAACTTCTATTGATTATCCAGAGACAGAATTCAACTTTGGAGAGATCGAAGAAGGTGAAAAAGTAATCCACGAATTTTCATTCAAAAACACTGGTAATGAGCCATTAGTAATCTCTAAGGCTCAAGGGTCTTGTGGATGTACTGTTCCTGATTGGCCGAGAGAACCAATACCTGTAGGAGAATCTGCTGTGATCAAAGTACAGTATGACTCAAGAGGTAAAGGTAAAGTAAGAGCCGAAGGTGGACGTGCAGAAAACAAAAGAGTGACTATCACTGCTAATACTGATCCAGTTAATACATACCTATACATAAAAGGTACTGTATACAAGCCGGATGCACCAGAGAGCTAAGAAATTGCTATTCTTAAGGATTTGAAAATAGCTAAAGCCTCGATCAAGAGTATGATCGGGGCTTTTTTTATGTGAACTCTTGAATTCAGAAGATACCTTATCTTCAAGTGTTCAATCTATTTGATGATCAGCCTTAACCTTGATACTTATAAAGGCAATGATACCCCCTGATGATGAATAAAACGCTCGGCACCATCGTAATTCTTGTACTATTTGGACTCCTTGGATTTTTCTTTGTGACATCCAGGATAGTAGATCAACAGATGAACAAATGTCTCCATATAGAAGACGAAGACTATAATATATCACCCATTACCAGGGACCTACATGACTCATTAATCATCGCTGATTGGCATTCAGATGTATTGCTATGGGACAGAAGTATATTGAATCGAGCGACTCATGGCCACACCGATATACCAAGATTAATAGAAGGCAATGTGACACTTCAAGTTTTTGATGCGGTCATTAAGACCCCTAAAGGACAAAATTATGATTCTAATAGTGGAGACTCCGATAATATTACTTTGTTGGCCATGGTTAATAGATGGCCTATCAAAACTTGGTTTAATCTTACCAATCGGGCCATACATCAGAGTCAGAAATTGCATAAAGCGGCAGAGCAATCAGATGGCCAATTGAGGATCGTCAAGAGTAAGCAAGATATCCAACAACTATTGGACATGAGAGCTTCCAATAAAGCAATGGTTGGCGGGCTCTTGTCTATCGAAGGCCTGCATGCTCTGTCTGGAGAATTGAATAACCTGTCCTTGCTTTATAATCATGGATATCGCATGATGGGATTGGTACATTTCTTTGACAACAAGATAGGAGGGAGTAGTGCTGGCGTCCAAAAAGGGGGGCTTACTAACTTTGGTAAAGAGGTTATAGGTCAAATGGAAGAGATGGGAATAATCATCGATCTCGCTCATGCTTCAACTAAACTCATTGATGATGTACTGGCTAACTCCAAGCGTCCGATGGTCGTCTCGCATACCGGGGTCTCAGGGACATATGAGAGCCCGAGAAATCTCAGTGATAGACATATCCGTATGATAGCGGATAGGGGAGGAATGATAGGAATAGGTTTTTGGGATGGAGCCGTTGGATCTCCAAGGTTAGAAGATATCGTAAAGGCCATGCGATATACGACAGATTTAGTGGGTGTTGAGCATGTGGGTCTCGGTTCTGATTGGGATGGAGGCACCACGACTTACTTTGATGCTGCACATCTATCGGTGCTGACACAAGCCTTATTGGAATCAGGATTTACGAG
>CAZJHC010000101.1:0-1530 GCA_964545645.1 uncultured Saprospiraceae bacterium | reverse complement strand
ATGCTGCACATCTATCGGTGCTGACACAAGCCTTATTGGAATCAGGATTTACGAGGGAGGAGATTAAGTTGATCATGGGGCAGAATCAAATAGACTTCTTATTGCGGAATTTACCCAATTAGTATATGCCACTACTTTAATGTATGTCCAAACAAATAGAATATGTTGCTTTGTATCTTAATAAAAAGTGGGTATAGCCATCATCTCATTTCATGGTGATATTATCTGGTCAAGTTAAAAAGGAGTATAATAAAATTATTTGGTTGTTACGTGACTACCAGACCTGATCAGGCTATACCCTTTAATTGATGACGGTGCTCTTGAATTTATACCTTTGTTGAGAACAAAGTAATGAATCCATAGACAGAAACAGTCTACAGATCATAGACAGAGCCTTACTAATCGTATACAGGGAGGAGCGTTGGTGGTCGGGTTATTATTCTACATACTCCTTGCGCACAACAAGTGCATACATTTTATTACCTATGTTTAGATAGCCTTGTTCGTAGCAGAATTTATAAACTTTGCCTGCTTTGGTTTTGTATTCGTTAGTATAATAACTGAATTTGAAACCCTCTTCGAGGAGTGTATCACGATGCACTTTAGTGGTGCCTTCAGGATTCAGTGATTCCATGATCCTTCTATTCTTTTTAAGTATTCGATTGATTCTTGCCACGAACTTATTGGCATCTCTATTGAGATCATTGTTGTACTGCGATCTACAATTGTCTCCGCAGAATTTTTTATCTCGTCGGCCCGTTATGGGGTCTCCGCACAATTGACACGTTGGTTTAACAGACTTCATTATAACTAAGTTAGAGATTTCTTAAGATCGCCACAAAAGCAACTAACTTTAAATAATATCAGTTACATCAATAGAAAAAGTAAATAATGAAAAATATTATTCTAGTTGCAGGTTTGATGATGTTTTTGGGACAAGTATCGTTTGCCCAGTTTGGTAATCTATTGAAAAAAGCTGAGAATATAGTTAAGGGAGAAGAGAGTGTTAGTGATATCGGTCTAGGCCTTAAGGAAGCATTGGAGATCGGCGTGGATGATGCAGTAGCCTCGTTATCTGAGGTTGATGGTTATCTCGAGAGTCCTTACAAGATATTAATCCCTGAGGAGGCTAAACAAGTGACTAACAAAGTGTCCAAGATCCCAGGTCTCAACAACATCGAAAAAGACTTGATAGATAAAATGAATCAGGCTGCAGAACTGGCCGCTAAGAAAGCAGGACCTATCTTTTTAAGTGCTATAAAGGAGATGAGTTTTAAGGATGCAATGAATATACTGTCAGGGGAGCAAGATGCTGCTACGAGATACCTTGAGACAAGTTCAAGACAATCACTGTATGAAGAATTTATGCCCATTATTCAAAGTGCCCTTGATGAGGTCAATGCTCGATCTTTATGGGAGTCGGCAGTAAGTGCTTATAATAAGATTCCTTTTTCAAAGAAGCTTAATCCTGAGCTTGATGACCACGTCAACCAGAAAGCACTGGATGGTATGTTTTCACTTATACAAGTG
>CAZJHC010000100.1:0-11563 GCA_964545645.1 uncultured Saprospiraceae bacterium | reverse complement strand
CAAAAGCGCTATGCTTGAGTACCTTAGCACATAAACTCACTATTGCCAATATGGAGTCTATTGCGTTTTCTATTAGCTACTATTGCTATTTAGTTTCATCTGTCATCTCAATTCTTTTTGGATTGATATATGCAACTCGAAAGCAGATCATGCCTTATCATCTTAAAGCACTGCAAACTGAATGGGATGATATAGATCCGAATTATCAATTATTATTGCGAGCATTACTAAATGGTGGCGGGTACTATGGTATTGCACTTGGCCTATCAATGATGCTATTATTGTTCATTCCTTATAGCAATCATGAAATGTGGGCCGGCTATGCGATTGGAGGAGTCGGACTAGTTGGTGCGTTACCCTTAGGATGGATCGTATACACTGTCAAAACAAAGACAGCAGGAGATCCACCATTATGGCTGATGGTGATTGTAAATCTGTTATTATTAGTTGGGTTGGCCGCAGTAACGATGAATTAGCACATAATCAGTCCAATAGGGATTAGTCAGGCACGTCTGATTTAAACCGGTTAGAAGTCCCTATATTTTCCTTCTAAATATTGATTAGCCTCTTCTTCTTCGAATCTGGCCGTGGCATTATCCCAATGCAGCTTTTGACCTGGAAATCTCCCTGCTATGGTTCCTAATAAGATGGTTTCTGTGAGTCGTGCCGCATAGGAGAATGGTGCCGAACATTCTGCTTTGCCCAAGCATGCATCTACGAATTGGTGATAGTGCTTCTCGCCTTCAATGGCATAGTCTCTTATCGGTTCAGCCATAGCCTGCTCCTCGGATAGGATGGACAAATCGAGATCTTGATACGCTCCGTCGACAATCAGTTTAGGCAACTGCATAAAATGAGGTAGCAATAATGTGCCCTGCTCTCCGATGAATAACGCACCCTGTTCTGGTAGCTCATCGCCTCCAGGAAGTTGCATGTCCTCGTGGCTTAAGTCTGGTGCTCCTGGTCCATCATACCATATCCATTGAAATTCATCCGTGGTGTAGTCAGTTCCCGGGAATTCATAGGTCACCACATTTTTCTCTGGGAAGCCGAACTCTGTGGGTTGACGGCACTCCGTCATTATGGTTTTAGGGACATCGAGCGCCAAGGCATTATAAGGAGTATCGAATATGTGTACGCCCATATCGCCTAATGTGCCGCAACCAAAATCTACTAACTTCCTCCAGTTTCCAGGATGATATACTTCAGCTTTATATGGTCGATCCGCTGCCGTTCCTAACCACAGGTTCCAATCAAAAAACTCCGGTACTGGATCGCTGCCTTGTGGAGCTGGACCATCATAACCCCAATTTTTAGGCGACCAAGCTCTGACTCGCTTAACTTTCCCAACGATACCTGCTTGTATGAGTTGAGTAGCTAACTTATAATCATAGAAGGAGTGTACTTGTATTCCCATCTGGGTAACTAAGTTCTTTTCTTTGGCTATTTTTCTCATCTCACGAGCCTCAGATACATGATGTACTAATGGCTTTTGACAATATACTGCCATGTCCATTTCCATGGCCATCATCGATGCTGGTGCATGGGTATGATCTGGTGTAGACACAATAACGGCATCAATGCTATCTCCCAGCTCTTTTAACATCACTCGATAATCCTTATATCTCTTGGCATCTGGATGTAGTACCTCACCCATAGCCAGACGTCCTTTTTCAACATCGCATAGAGCAACTACATCTACGTTGGTATGAGAAGCAATAAACTTTAGATCCTCGATTCCTTGAACACCCAAACCTATATGTGCAGTTCGTAATCTATCATTGACCAAGGGTTGCTTAGCTGTACATCCCGGTAATAAAGCCAATGCTGAAGCGGCGGCTGTACCTTTTATAAAATCTCTTCTTTTTAGTTGTAGCAACTTGCTCATAATTTCTTGATTTTAATGTTCCTAAACCACAACGGACTGTCATGATCCTGCAATCCTATATAGCCCGATTTGAATTTGGCATAGTCAGGTGCACTTTCCCACTTTCCACTATTCCTCTTAGTCTGCCAATCCTCCGAAGTAGGGTCAAAAGATAACAACATCTGCCCATTCAGCCAATGTTCTACACGATTAGGAGTATAGACTATAGTTGTATTATTCCATTCTCCTGTCGGGTTCAGTTTTTTCTTCGAGGCATCAGGAGCATACATAGCATAATCGGCCCCTGTTGATTGTAATGGATGTAGCTCGCTTGGATTGTCAAATCCTACACTTGTATTATATTGCGTCAGATCGTGGATTTTAGCATAGTTCTCGTCGTCTATCAATTGATATTCTGGCGATACTACGGGAGGTCCACTATATCCTTCCTTGACATGGTAGAAGATTCCACTATTTCCTCCTTCAGGAATTTTCCATTCGAGATACAACTCAAAATTGTCAAACTCTTCAGCAGCATAGATGATATCCTTGCCACCTTCATGCTCCACATCGGTTTTCTTTTCTTTATCAAAGGTCAACTCATCATTCTTGATAACCCATTGTGGTGGTAGTTCTGTACCATTATAGGCTCTCCAGCCTTCTGTTGTGGTTCCATCGAATAGGATTTGCCATTCTTGATCTGTTACTTCTGTAGTAGGTTTAACATTGTTCTTTGATACGGATGCATCATCATTGAGTTTGCAACTTGCCACCAACAAAATGATGGTTGCTATAATCATAGAACAAGTCTTTATCATATTGAGATAGGTTGCCATAAATATAGTCAGCATAAGTTTCCTCAAGGTATCTTCTCAATTGAGAATAAAATATGAACACTCCAAAGTTTTAAAACTGATCTATAATAAAAGGTTAATCCCGGATAATCTGTGATAACTTACCATTGAACTACGATCTCAGTAAGAGTAATCTTTGCCCTATCCCTTTCATTTATGCTTCATCCAGGCCCATAGGCCTAATCATTTTTAGAATCTAACATATAGGCTTATCTTTTGAGCATGAAAAGAAGAGACTCGCTTAAGACAATGGCTGTCTTGCTGGCAGGAGGCACCTTACTCTCCTCATGCAAACCAAAAAATGTCATATGGGAAGAGGGTATGAGTAACATTAAGCTCAATAGAACTTCCGGCAAATTTATCAATCAACTATCGCAGATGATCTTGCCAACAGGAAATTTTGAATATAGCCCTCCAGAATCATTTACTTCGTTCGTAGAAACCATCGTTAATGACAGTAAGTCTCCTGAGGACATTATCAAGTTTGGTCGAGGGTTTGATGAGTATGTTATTTATCTGACGGAGCAATTTAACAAGCCAATAGGAAAGCTTGCTGAGGAGGAAGTAGAATCCTTGTTTGCGGCTGTAGGTGATGAACAAGCTATGTCCGAGGCTGCGCAAGATTTTATTTCTGATCTGCGAAGATTAGCGCTCTGGCATGTTAAGAGTTCACCAGAGTATCTGCAAGGATATACTAATTATGAAATGGTGCCAGCCCGATTTGACGGATGCTACTCGATAAGCTAATAAAGAAAGATATGTCAGACAATATTACTTATGAAGCGATCGTAATCGGAGCAGGTCTCAGCGGAAGTTGGGTAGCCAAAGAACTCTGTGATCGAGGGATCAAGACACTAATGTTAGAGCGAGGTAGAGATGTGAAACATATCACTGATTATCCCACCACCAATATGAATACATGGGAGTTTCCTCATCGCAATACATTAACACATGCTCAGAAGGCAGAGAACCCTGTAGCTAGTAAGTGTTATGCCTTTAGAGAGAGTACGGAGCATTTCTTTGTCAAGGACAAGGAGCATCCCTATGTACAAGAGAAACCATTCGATTGGATTAGAGGATATCAGGTAGGTGGAAAGTCTATCATGTGGGCACGTCAAGTACAACGATGGTCAGACTTTGATTTTGAAGGCCCAGCAAGAGATGGTTTTGCCGTAGATTGGCCGATCCGATATGCTGATCTCGCTCCATGGTATAGCAAAGTAGAAAAGTTCATTGGTGTCAGTGGCAATAAGGATGGCTTACCGCATCTGCCGGATGGAGAGTTTTTACCTTCCTTTGGATTGACCTGTGTGGATGATTATTTTATCGATTCAGTATCTCAAAACTATTCTGATAGGCAGGTGATATATGGGCGATGCGCCCATATATCCAAGCAAGAGGAGATTCACCGGCAGCAAGGCAGAGGACAATGTATGAACCGTACGATCTGCGAGAGAGGATGCCCATTTGGGGGATACTTCAATGCCAATAGTAGTACCATTCCATGGGCGCTGAAGTCTGGAAATCTCACCTTGCGCCCACATTCTGTGGTTCATTCGATTACCTACAAGGATGGTAAGGCAGATGGAGTATTGGTGATCGATGCTCATACAAAAGAGACTATAGAATACAAGGCTAAGCTTGTTTTCCTCAATGCAGCAACTTTTAACTCGAATCTGATTTTGCTCAACAGCATCTCTGATCGATTTCCTAATGGCTTAGGAAATGATAGTGGAACGTTGGGTAAGTATGTCGCATTTCATAACTATAGGGCAAGAGTTAGCGCCGTATACAATGGTATGCTTGATAAACGTACCGATGGTCGTAGTCCTACCAGCGCCTACATACCACGATTTCGCAATGTACATAAGCAAGAAACAGATTTTCTCAGAGGTTATGCGGCAGGATTTAGTTCAGAACGAAGGTTATTGAGGGCAGAAGATGCTAATGGTCAGCCACTAATGGATCAATTGATAAAACCACAGCATTACGGCCCTTGGCGAGTAGGATCTCATATGATGGGAGAAACCATTCCTAAAGAATCGAATCTGTTGACATTGCACTCCGAATTAAAGGATGAGTGGGGCATCCCGCAGCTTAATGTAAACATAGATTATGATGACAATGATGAAAAAATGATTGCTGATTATTTTGAACAGATTACGGAGATGTTTGAGAGGGCAGGGTTTGAGGATATAAAAACCAGAGATTCCAAGCAGGCACCAGGATTGGATATCCATGAGATGGGTGGTATCCGTATGGGGCATGATCCTGAGACCTCTATGCTCAATAAGTGGAATCAACTTCATGCCTGCAAGAATGTGTTCGTCACTGATGGTGCTGCAATGACCTCTGTAGCAACACAGAATCCTTCGTTAACCTTTATGGCGATGGCAGCCAGATCGGCTAACTATGCCGTAGATCAATTAAAGAGAGGAGAGCTGAGTTAATAGAGAGAATCTTAGACAAATGTCGTATATTTGAGACAAATGTCTTTATTATGTATGATATAGGAGATGATCAGATAAATAAAGTAGAGCATTCATTCGGCTTTATACTTATCACAAGGCAGTAGTTCAGCATCTGCTTTTGATGACAGTATATCCCCTTTTTCTATTAAACAATTTTTTGGAGATAAGTTATCTGTGGTAGCTACTATAAGAGAGGGGATACCCTATTCTCTTTTTAAGGTGATTGTTGCATTTACTCCTTTTAATGAGGAGGATTGGGCTGAGATTTTAGGTGTTTCCACTAAATCATTGCAACGCTACAAAAAAGATGTAGATCATCGATTTAAGTCTATACACTCTGAGAAGATCATAGAGATGACAGAGGTGACAGCATTGGGGTTGGATGTATTTGATTCGTCTCATCAATTTTATCTATGGTTGACGGCTCCCAGTTATGCGCTTGGTGGTCATTTACCCAAAGACTTATTAAAAGACTCTTATGGTAAGGAGATGGTCATGGATGAGTTAAATCGGATAGATCATGGCGTTTTTGTCTAATGACAGTCTATAGATTGGTTCGTAAAAAGTATGGAATTCAATTATCAGGGATTGGTGCAGCTAAGTCTGGCAATCGATGGAATTCTCGTGGTACTGAAATAATATATACATCTGGTAGTCGTGCATTGGCGATGGCAGAGGTTGCGGTACACCTGTCTATAGCAATGATGCCAAGTGACTATGTCATGCTTGAGATTGATATAGATGAAACCATCTCACAATTGCTCATTGATGAGACCAGTTTGGACGTCAATTGGAACAGTTTTCCTCACCTGAGGGAGACACAAATCATCGGTGATCAATTCATTACTGACGGCGTACGTTGTGTTTTACGAGTGCCGTCAGCAGTGGTTCCTGGAGATCATAATTATCTGCTTAATCCTAGGCATGCAGACTTCGGAAGAGTAGTGATTAAAAGGTATAGCGACTTTAAGTTTGATAGAAGATTGTTTAAGTAATTAATGATCATCTTGCTGCCTACTTCCTAGGAAGTTAAGGATGATTTTATTCCTTCAATTAGTAATAGTCGTTGTCCCATGATGAAGTAAATGACCTAATTCGCTTAGATTTCCATTATTGATCAAATAAAGTACTCCATGATTAATGGTAAATAGTACTGTATTATAATTATGCCGGTAATTAACTCAATCCCAGAAGAAATATACAGGGGTATCACTTTATTTGATGGATAGGATGGAATCTTTTCTAAGTTGAAAACCTGATTGAGAGATATAACATCATATTTATCAGGACATACTAAAGATTCTTGAAATGCGGCAAAGCCATTGTTTTTAATTTCTGATTATATTTTTACGAGCTCCTTCACAGGTTATAAGTTCAAGTTCGGGATTAAGTAGATTGCCACTTATTCAAAAATTACTTTGGTGTGCGAATTGTCCAATGATCAATTAGTACCAATCTCTATCACAGCTCCTTGCTGTACCTCCAGTTCAGCTTGTACATCTACATTGAGCGTACTAATAGATACATCTGGCTTACCAGGCACAATTACCGGGTAATTATCTGATGGTACAAACGGGATGCACACATCATCTGATGGACCGGGGACCTCTATCGGAGGGCACCAGTTCAATGGGTTGTGCCAATCGCTGTCTATATCTCCCGTCCAGATCATATTGCATACTCCATCAAAAGTCTCTAACTCTTGGGAGCATATCTCATTGTCAACGTTCATATACACATACACTAAAAGTGCCACCATCTCCTCGATCATCAACCATAAAATAGATGGTCTCTCCAGGTAATTGATTGCGTATCTGGATATGTTCATGTTCATAAAGAACAGCATTATCGTCATCCTGGCATCCTGAGGTGATCTCTGTGAGGTTGCCACATTCTCCAGTAAAAGCCCTGAGTTCTGTATTTAAATTAGACCCTGGAGACAATGTGGAGAATATCAGATTACCAGACTCTGGAACAATGACTTTAAACCAAACTCCGATATCAGAACATTCATTGGTTCCATTAGTCATATTGTCAAAGGAAAAGGTACGGGGTTCACACTTAGATCCCATCTCTAAAGGAATTGCTATCTCACAGGAGTCGGCTGATACTTCACCTAGTATACCTGGATCTAGGAGGCAGACGCTAAATGATCCACCATCACCTCGGTCATCTACTACAAAGTAAAGCGTGTCTCCTGGAGTTTCTCCAGAGAGTAATATTTCTTCATGATTATCAAAATCAGTATCATCATCGTCTTGACAATCATCAGAAAGCAATTCAAACTCGCCGCAATTTCCTTTGAATACTTTTATCTCTTGATCTTCATTGCTGCCAGGATATTTGGTCGTGAAAAAGAGACTTCCAGATGGGGGAACTAGGGCCATGAACCATATTCCTATATCGCTGCACTCATCAGGGCCATTAGTAGCATTGTCAAAGGAAAAAGTTTGGCTCGAACACTCTGTATCAACCTCTAATAATACAGCTGATGCACAGTCATCACCAGAGGGAATACCTGCTACTGCACAAACACTTATGTTTCCATTTCGTCCACTATCATCAACTACGTAATAGATGGTATCTCCTGGGGGCCGAGTATCAATATACACTTGTTCATGTGCACCAAGTGGCCCATCATGATCTCCAGATAGGAATGATAGATTACTACAGCCACCTTCAAAGGCCTTGACTTGTGTATTGGTATTAGTACCTGGGTAGGTCGTGTTGAACATAAGTATACCTGATGAGGGAACCACAGCTTTAAACCATATTCCTGAATCTTCAAATTCATCTGGACCGTTAGTAGCGGCGCTGAAACTGTATAATTGGCTCAAACAACTCTTTTCGGTCGGAATGGGGATGGCCCCTTCACATTGATCATTAATGATAGGTAATTCACGGATGAATTGTGCGGTAACCTGCTGTGTTGAGTCACCTAATTCACAGACACCCCGTACATGGACACTGATAGGTGTCAAGTATGGAAATATCGAAATATCGAGAGAATCAATAAACGTTGTATCTATAGATATGGGAGGTGTTTCTTCAGGTAGTGTCTGATTAGTAGTGACAGATACTAACCATTCACTTTCAGTACTACCTACCCCCCAAGATATATTCAAAGCATTACTCGCATTATTTGGTATAAGGATCAGGCTGTTCACCTCGTAACAGGTTCCTGATTCAACAATACGTATATCGTCAATGGCCATATCACCTCTGAAATCTATATCTCTAAATCCTATGAATCGCAAAGTAATGATAGAGTTAAAAACCCGGAGTGGGATGATTTCTCTAATCCAAGGCGCATTAGATGATGTCTGCTGCTGACCATTTATAGTACTTAATTCGGTCCAAGTCACACCAAAATCATCTGTCAACTCAACTTTAAGAGAACCCATGTTAGCACCAAACATATGGTATAAGAAAGACAACTCTGGGTCTACAAAATCAGTAAGGTTAATCATTGGAGAAGTTAGAGTGTCAGATTGACCATTTTGCGCTGGCAGAGAGGTCTCTAAGAAGATATAGTTATTGCCAGCGCCAGCGAAGGCAGGCCCTGTGTCTAGTGAAGGTGTGTCGCCAGTTCTTATGGTCCATTCAGGAGCTTCAGTTCTTATACTCTTCCAGCCTTCGATTACATTACCATTTAGTTCTCCCAGCGGGAAAGCCTCAAAACTCTGATTTAGCGAAGAGGGTAGGTTTATGTCAGGGTTGCAATCCCCTCCTATATTAGTACCGTTTATGGTCCAACCTCTGTTGATCAAGGCTTCTCTTGCTATACCAGCTACTTCGTCATAATCAGCGTCTGGTCCGCCGATTGCTAAGTTTCGTTTGGTTGGATTATTGATGACCCAGCCTATAATAGTACCTGACCAATTCTGGCAGTCAAAAGCCACATTATTGCTAAACATATCATTTGTGTTGATGGCGTCATTACTGAATGTCCAAGAACCGAGATTTTGATTAAAGGAGCTAGCATTTCTAAAAGTAGATGCGAAACTTCTGACCTTAGATACATTCCAATCACCGATATCCTGATTGAATCCATCATTATTAGAAAATGTAAAATTCATGGAAGTGACATTGCCTACATCCCAAATACCGATAGCTTGGTTAAAACTATCAGCCTGTTCAAAGGTGGCATTCATATTGGTAACTTTACTCACATTCCAACCAGATATATCTTGATTGAACTTAGCGGCACTTCTAAATAGTCTAAAGAAATTATTGACATTGGACACATCCCAATGACCGATAGGACCATTAAAATTAGAGGCTCCATCAAATGTCGAATTCATACTATTGACTCCAGTGAGATCAGGAGCATCTATAGCCGAAAATGTTGTGCCGGGCCATCCTAAAAATGATTTTTCCATACTTCTCCATCCGATATTTCCCCATTGTAGGACGTCGAGCAATTTTGACTTAGGATAGTCGGCGAGATGTGGGAAATCGCCAGTGATTTCCAAGGTGTATACCCCAGCAGTGACAAAATTGGTGATAAAATCACCATCATCATTGGTATGACTACCTGTTATGCTAATAGCTGTATCCAATACGTTTCTCCAAGTATAGTCAAAATCATAATTGCGATTTTGAAGGGGAATGGTAATCACATCATTAGCCTCTACCTGCCAAGTTGTTATGAAAGCATTGGGGTTTTGGGCTGATAGACTGACGTTACATATGATAATGTAGATGATTATGGTGATATTTTTCATAATTTCTATGTAAGAGATCTTATTGGATAGGTATATTCTTTATGTCTTGAATCGCAGATTCTGACGCTCGATGATCATTAGGTCTTCTATAGTCGCCTATGGGTTAGTTAGGTATGAAGATGGTATCTGGTGGTGACGGATTACATATGAATGCTCCGATGTTAGCGGTGAATTCACTTCCCCTGATCACCTCAAATCCCTCTAAGCAGTTGATACTTTCCCCAGACGTACATAAAGTTGAACCAGTGGTATCGAAAACAATACTATCCAAAATGATGCTCTGGTCGGCATTAAGTGTAAGTATACCGAATAGCGTGTCTGGGCCGATAGAAAGGGTATCAGAACAAGGAAACTGATATGCTGATCCACAATCTCCACCGATATCAGTACCATCGGACATCGGCCAACCTCTATCCTGCAGTTCATCTACAGCTCTACTGGCAGTAGCGTCGTAGTCTGAACTAAAACCAGATAGCGGGAGATCCTCTAAATCTGGATTGTTGAAGTTCCAACCCAAAATCGTCGAAGAATAATTTTGACAAGACATGCTTCCTCCACTATTGCCAAATTGCTGAAATGTTGCATTGGTATTAAACTTCCAATTTCCTAATGATTGGTCAAATTGTATAGCTCCTAGAAACATTCTCTTAAACCTGGTCACCTTGCTGACATCCCAAGTGCCTATGGGTTGGTTAAAGGATTCGGCACCTTGAAACATTTGTTCCATTGCTTGAACCTGACTAACATCCCAGTTACTGATGTTTTGATTAAAGGATTTGGCATCACGAAATGTGTTGACCATAGTATTAGCACTGGAGACATCCCATGTGCCTAATGGCTGATCGAAACTTTCAGCACCAAAAAAAACAGAATTCATATTTCTTACTGAACTGACATCCCAACCACTTATGTCTTGATTGAAGGAATCTGACCCGAAGAATATTGCATTCAAATTTTCCACGAGTCTGACATTCCAATTCCCTATTGGCTGATTAAACGCTAATGCTTCTCTGAATATACCATCCATATTTCTTATGTTTGACACATCCCATGTCGTTACATCTCCATCAAAATTTGATGCGTTAAGAAACATTTCTTTCATACTGGTGACTAGCGACATGTTTGGTGCATCCGTCGCTGAGAAACCTGTCCCAGGCCAATCTTGAAACATATCCTCCATATCTCTCCAAACAATATCTCCCCATTGCAATACGTCGATCAATTTATCTGATGGATATCCTCTGAGATGTGGGGAATTGCCCACGATTTCTAATTTATAAATACCTGGTAAAGCAAAAAAGGTCGTAAAGTCACCATCTGCATTGATATGTGTACCTCTAATTGTACTAGCTGTATCCAATATATTCCTCCAGATATAGTCAAAATTATAAGTACCTGACTGTAGCGGAATGGTTATCATATCATTAGCCTCTATTTGCCAAGTTGTTATGAATGGCTTAGAAGTCTGGCCTGATAGCGTTTTAGCAAATACTATGGTTAAAATTATAAATGAGATCTTCTTCATATTTTTTACTGATTTAAGACTGATGATTGATTGTTCTGACTCCTTTGGTAGATCGTAAGTACGGTACTAATGATGTTCCTTAGAATTGTCCCGAATTGCAATTGCTACTAACCTCCTAG
>CAZJHC010000099.1:0-11572 GCA_964545645.1 uncultured Saprospiraceae bacterium | reverse complement strand
AGGCAGCTATGCGTGTGATGAAAGACCGAACTGTCATATAGAAATCTGGATAGAAGGTGAACAAGTGAGAGAGGACCCTCCAGGATTGACAATAGATTATCTTTCGTCCTTAGGCATAAATCAATTTATAAGATTAGAGACATCTGTTGAAGTGATATTTGAGAGATCCGGAACAACGATTAAAGGTTTAAAATGGCGACACTTCGGTTTCAACAAGATCTAAAACATCTACAGATGATTGTTTTAACGCTGATGTAGCCAAAGAGATGATACAACGAATTAAAGAGAAGCTTAAGAGATAATATGACTCTCCTTGTCTAAGAAACCCCTTTTTCTGCAATCAAATTAATAACTTGAGTAACGATGAAATATCATTCTCAATCTCAGGTGCTTTCAGATCATATAAATCACTATTGGATTGTTGAGGATGCCTCAGAATTATTCTCTTCTAATCCTAAGGTCTTAGCCTACCCTGGCATCAGACCAGAGATTGTTATCATTATCAAAGGTTATCTCACTTATACTTATATGGGCAAGACTCACAAGGTCAACAAAAGTATCTTGGCCAGTCATATCCATAGTCACTTTCTATTTGACTCAACTCATCTAGAAAAATTCATAATCGTACAGTTCAAGCCTCGGTCAGTCTCGGCGTTATTACCTTTTACTCAGTACTCCAGCGATCAGCTCATGGCTCAATCGGTTTGCTTTTTTGAAGATGTTTTTGGTTCAGAAGTCGCTAAGCTCGAACAATCTTTGCTACATAGAGATGGCGAACAATGCGTACATATGTTGGACAGTTTTTTTAGTCGGAGGCTTCGACCTCAGCCAGCCCAATTTCTTATCGATATGTTATCCAACTTGTCGTATGAAAGTGGTATTCGCACATTACTCAATGAGACTGGATATTCGATATCCACTCTTGAGCGCCATGTCAAAAAGGAGACAACGTTGACGCCAAAAAGATTCCTGAACCTTCGCAAATATAAGGCGGCTGTAGAGGAAATCCACAGCAGCCAAAATCAGGATTGGCAATACTATGTCCACAAGTATCATTACTCTGACCAAAGTCACTTCATTAAATCTATCAAGCGATATACTGCTCATACACCTTCACAATTGATTAAATCCCCTAACCTCATTTCGATAAGGCCAGCCTATTTTTGACGATTTTTTACAATACAATAGGTTTTAGAATAGTCATTTTTGCTCCATGCTAAAATATTATTTAACCATAGCCGTCATCTTATCCCTGCTATCATGTACCTCAAAGATTGATGTAGATCCATCGGATACGGATGCTATCAAGGCACATCTAAAGTCGCTCTTACAAGAGTGCATCGACGATTCATTCGGTTCTGTCTCTGGGGTATCGATGTCTATTAAGTCTCCCCTATTATCAAATCATTGGGAAGGTGCGGCTGGCTCTGCTGATAAAGAGTTGAGCAGGCCCATGACATCCTCTCAACCATTTAGGATTGCCAGTGTGACCAAGACTTTTGTGGCAGCAGCAATAATGCGCTTACATGAGATAGATAGTCTCTCGATAGAAGAGCCCATAAGTCACTATATAGAACAACCAATTATCGAAATACTAAAATCGGACGGATATGAACCCGACAAAATTTTAATCAAACACTGTCTTAATCATACATCTGGCATCTTTGATTATGCCGTCGGAAGTGAAGATTATATCAATGCCATTATTAAAAATCCAAACAAAAAATGGACAAGAAAAGAGCAGTTGCAATCTGCCATGACATGGGGTGATAGATTAGGAGCCCCAGGAGAGTTAACAGAATATAGCGATTCAGGATATGTCATATTGGGAGCGATAATAGAACGATTTTTTGAAGGTGATTTAGGATTAGGCTTAAGAGAATTGTTGAATTATGAAGCCCTTGGCTTAAGAAGCACATGGCTCGAGGACCTCGAAGATGGTCTTGTGGATAAGGACTCAATGGTACATCGCTATCATGGTATCTATGAAACGACTGATTGGGATGCATCTGTCGATCTCTTTGGTGGTGGAGGGTTAGCATCTACGACCGGTGTTCTGGCCGTTTTCTTTTATGGCTTGTTTAATGGAGAGGTTTATGATCATGAGCAAACGTTGGAGCTCATGCTCTCCAAACCCAACTATATAGTCCATAATGAAAATAATCAGCAACGAGATACAGAATGGTATAACTATGGTATGTGGACATTTGAAGTCCATGGCGAAATCGTACATCTTCATACGGGATTTTGGGGTACAGTGATGCTCTATGTCCCTCGACTGCAAACCAGTATAAGCGTCAATACCTCCAAAGGAAAGTCTGATCGTCTGATCAAGAAGACCATAGCACTACTACAAACCTTAAAAGAGAACCAATGAATGCTATCGAATTAGAACATGTAGATTTTGCTTATACTCCTACAGAACCCATATTGAAAGACATCAATCTAAGGGTGCCCACTGGAAGTATATTTGGATTCTTAGGGCCCAATGGCGTTGGTAAGACCACAACACTTAAACTGATCCTTAGCTTGCTCCTTAATAAGAGTCAAGGAAGGATCAAAGTGATGGGTCATGACACCAAGAAAGACTATCCCGATTATCTCCAATATATCGGTTCGATGATTGAAGAAGCTTCGGTCTATAGTCATCTAAGGCACGAGAAAATCTAAAAATATGGGCACACTATCATAAAGTACAAAATGCCCATATATCTCAAGTGTTAGAATTGGTGGGTTTGAATGGGGCCAAGAATAAAAAAGTGAAGGACTTTTCGACAGGTATGAAGCAAAGGCTTGGCTTAGGAATTGCCCTCTTGCATGATCCCGACATATTGATTCTTGATGAACCCACTAATGGATTGGATCCGATAGGTATCAATAATCTCAGGCTGTTGCTCTTAGATCTTAAGGCACAAGGTAAGACCATCTTGTTATCCAGTCATATCCTATCCGAGGTCGAAAAACTCGTGGATCATATTGGCATCATTAACAAGGGTGAGATGATCTATCAAGGCACCTTGGCACATCTGCAAGAAGTGACTTCAAAAAATATCACAATCCGGATAACAACCAATAATCCTGAGCAAGCCCACAAGGTCCTTTCACCTGAGTATCCATGTGATATAGAAAATGAAGTCTTGAATGTCCAAATAGAATCATCTCGTCAAATCAATGCTATCGTCAGTCAACTGATCAACCAGGATATTGAACTAAGACAATTAATTCAACCCAAGATGAATCTCGAAGGAATATTCATGACATTGACTCGGTCAACAACTTCAAAATCAAACAAATGAGAGCAGAAATCGCCAAACTAAAATACGCCCCCATCATATGGCTATCGGGTATTGTCAGCTTCATAAGTATCACCTTAGTATTGGTCGCACATATCTTGGACGTTCATAATGCCGTTAGTCTAGGTCGCAATCCATGGAATAGACTCTTTAATTCTGGAATCGATGTGTACAAATTATTCATGTCGATTCCCTTTATTGTTTTGTTTATAAGTACTGTATTCTACCTGGAGCGCCAGAACCATGGATTCAAGCAACTTTATGCCCTACCTTTCACCCGTACCCGATTGTTATTTGATAAGTTATCAGCAGTAATCCTTTATATCGTCACTACCATTACGATCATACTGATCGGCCTTTTCTTAAGTGGATATGTGCTCAATTTCATTTATCCTGAGTATGAATTTGACTATTACTCTTTGCCAGTATTAGGCATGTTGCGTTCTGCAGGTTTAGCCTTTCTTTCTGTGCTCGGGGTGATAGGGATTCAATATTTTCTATCACTTAGGTTTAAGGGTTTTTTGATACCAGCGAGCATCGGCATATTATGTTATGTCATTGGCTTTATACTCTCAACTGCCAACAATACTATATCATTATACTTCCCTTATTGCTATCCTTTGATCAGCCGAAAGAATAGCATGATGACTAATGACGCCATAGAGTTAATACAGATAGGGATCATCAATCAAATAGAACTCTATAGCCTTTTGATTTTCTTGGTATTTATAGGATTGAGTCTCATCACGGAGCGGAGAAGAAATTTGTAGATATAATCAATTCTTATAAAACCACAATTTCTCACCATCATACCACTTGGTTTCTTCATTAATATGTCTCTTCCTATCAACTATGATATAATGCTCCGAAAGATCCAAATGATGGATAGGTATCATGGCCAGAAGACCTGACTGCTCCCGTTGAGAATGATAGAAAAATCTAAAATTGATATCCGTATAGATACTGTCATTAATCGTAACTCGCCATAACTGCGACATACATCCCAGAAGTTCTTCGGTATCAGATTCATAATTCCATATATCACCAGCACGGACACCTCCTCTTAATTTAAATCCAGTATAATAGCCTGGCTCAGTATCTGGACAAAAATGTTTGAGAGATTGATCATGTATTTTGGGAAGATAAGGAGCAAATAATCTGATATAATTATCATCGATGACTTTAGATTGAATACTACAACGGCCCTTATTTACCTCGCCTGAGGCATTATCTTCATAAAAATCAGCTAAATACCAGTAATCAGTATTGTTCAAACTATCATTTGACATGTATGCATTGCCAGTATACCTTAATGACATCAGACAAACCATTCCAAAGGCAACTGGCACAATACCTAAGGCTAGTCTCCGTCCTAGCTTGTTATCAATAAGATTGTAATAGAGAGGTCTATACAGATTAGCGAAGGTGATAAAGCCAAAAAAGCGATATATAGGATAGTACAACTTACTCCAAATACGATATCGCTTGAACCACCCAAAAGTTACAAAATCTAACAAATAAAGTATGCCTAAAACAGCATATGTCATAGTAATAACATCATCGAATAAAATCACTTGGTCTCCATTAAAAACTGGAACTCCTATCATGAATCTGCTAGCAAACATTAAAAGAATACCTATTAAAATAAAACTACCAGTGGAAACGATTGAAAAAACTAACAGGAATGTATAAGCGAAGGAGATACTACATAGTGTCTCCAAACGCAATATATAACCATCGAATGAAGGCACCTTCTTTTTTAAAAATGGTTCGTACCTTCCTGATATCTTAAGCTTATCCCATTCTATATCCCCAGAGACACTACGTAGTCCAATGGTACTAATCCATAGGCCTCTCAAAAAAACATGAAATATCGTTGCTACAATTAAAATGTAATAAGCTATGCGAAACGTATGATAGGGTATTTCTAACAGAGTTAATCCATCGCTTTCTCGGCCTAGTTCTAATACTTTTTCCCACAAATCGTGATAAGGCTCAAGACCTGCCAGTAATAAGAAAATGACAAAACCAGAAAGGACCAGTTCTAACTGCCAACTCTCTATCTGAATCTTATCAAGCCAAGCCGCTAACTCTTTACTCTTAATTTCTTCCTTAGACTCCCGCACACAGATGTATTATATAATGTTGAAAATATTAAATCTCTCATTCATTCATGCAACTATTAGTCAACAAGATTGCTCTTTGTAACAATCGACAATAGTAACAACATGTCAAATACACCGCTGCTATTCATTATTTTTTTAAGCCAACTTAGTCTCAATGCACAATCCTTCGATGACTTTAGGATCATTTATAAGATTGAATCCAGTGACTTAAAAGACCAACAGTCGTCCGGTACTTGCTGGAGCTTTGCTTCTACATCATTTATAGAGACAGAGGCCATAAGATTGAATCATACGCCTATTTCATTGTCAGCTATGTATTATGTTGCTCCGACATATTTAGCCAAAGCGGAAAAATTCATCTCTACTAAAGGAGATAGTTATTTTGATGCTGGAGACCTAACATTCAGTGTGCTTGATGCCTACCAGACTTATGGAGCTATCCCAGAAAGCGTTTACAATGGAATGAATAAAGATGATTGGCAACATGATCACCTTGAAATGGACAATCTCTTATATGCCATGGTAGAATCTATAGGCACCTCAGGATATGGCAGGATAAAACCTAACAGCTGGAAGCAAGCGATTCAAGGCGTACTTCACACTTATTTAGGGATAGCGCCAGCCACATTTATACATAATGGCGAACTGCATACTCCTAAGTCTTTCGCAGACAAATTCATTGGAATAAAGGCCGAAGATTACATCGAATTGACAAGCTATTCAGATCATGACTTTTATGATATGTGCTCACTTAATATCCCTGCCAATTGGGATAACAACCTATACCTAAATCTTCCTTTAGATCAATTCATCAGCACTATAGACTACGCCCTCGCCAATGGCTATAGCTTAGCATGGGATGGCGACGTTACGGAGCCCCATTTTCATATGGATAAAGGTATATTCAAACTGGATCCTACATCAGAGGAATCTTTGATTACTCAATCCATGCGACAATCAACCTTTGATGATCAAACCACAACTGATGATCATAACATGCATCTAATTGGCAAGGCCACAGGACCGGACCTTAAGGAATATTATCTCTTTAAAAACTCAGAAGGCATTAATGATATGAAAGGATATATTTTCATGACCAAGAATGCCCTCCTTCTAAAAACCATATCTGTAACGATCCATAAAGATGCGATCCCAGTGGATATTATAAGTAACAGCAAACTGATGATTAATGAATAAAACTATTCACCAAACTCAATAGCTGACTTTTGTTTCTTACGACCTATTTTATATCTCAGGCCCAACATTATATATCTTGACAATGTATTGTACTCGGTGGTATATAGAGAATTAATACTCCCAGTACGATTCAACCCAATGTTTTGACCTAATAAGTCATATGCCGTAATCTTTATGGCCCATTTATTATTCTTAAATCCTTTCTCTATGGACATATTCCACAGTTTATAATCAATAGCAGGCCCAAACACTTCATCAGAATAATTGATAAAGTCAAAGGAAGTACTAATCTCCAATTCTCCAGGCAGCGAAAAAGATCCATCGAAATAGAGACTATAGTTTAAGAAGTTTTGATCGAATTCTTCGTTGACTTCATAATCTCTAATAGTATAATTAAATCTAAGACCCGAGGCCACATCCACTCTCTTCTTGTTTTTATTACTCAATCGTATACCCAATGACGAAGTACTCTCTTGAACCCTACTTTCCAATCCATTGATGAATGAAGTATATGAAGAAAGTGAAGAATTGAGGCTGGATCTAAACTTCATTTTCAACGATCTAACCGGACCCGAGTAAGATACAACGGCATTCATACTCATCAGTCTATCCGTGTTGAAAGGTTGGGATGTCTTAAGCAGATTATCATCAATAATTAGGTTGTTGACGATCTTGTTTTCGACAGATGAAAAGTAAAAATTAGCAAAGAAGTTCCTAAAGTTGAACATATCGATACCGCTATATCTTAAGGATATGGTATGGCTATATTCTGGTAATAACTCAGGATTCCCCAAAATGAATAAGTTAGGGTTAGTATTGTCAGGTAGTGGCGCTAACTGACTCAATGAGGGCAATCTTACAGATGTCTGATAATTCAAATTAATTGATTTAGAACTACTCAACTCTGCATCTAAACTTGCACTAGGTAACACATAAAAAGTACTATTATCAAAATCCATAAGACCCCCCTCAGAAAATCCATTTATTAAACTCCATTGACTATGCAATCCTGCATTTATCTTTAAGTTCTTACTATTCTTAGCAAGCCTCAACCCAACTTTATGGAGTACGACCTCTTTATTAAAATCTCCACTGAGGCTTTGATTAATCTGCTCTACTCCCCCATCCAGATCAAAAAATCGCTTAACAGGGCTTTCATTATCTATATCAACTTGGTAATCCATAGATAGATACGTCTTCTTAGCTACTGGCTCTGTAAATGCTGTAGTCAGATTTATCCGACTGTAACCATAATCATAGGTTTGTAGTTGATCGATCCTTTGTTCAATTGTTTCAAGCTCGATGCGATTGTTCAGATCCGTATTTTGACTGTAGGTACCTAACTGAACCTTGGATGAACTGATCCAGTTACGTCCTGCTTTACTAAATCTCTTTCGATATTGAAGTCTGCCTTCATATCCAAATTGATCAGCGGATTGGATCAAATCCGAGACCGTCCTTGTTATGTTTTCGGTACTCGACAAGGTGGTAAATTGGACGCTATTGAGATCGTTTAATATGCCGTTGATATCATTTTTAAAAATGATCTGATTATAAGGGTTGGGCTTATATTCCAACTTAGTCGAAAGCCTATGATTTTGATCAATGGTCGTTAGATCTGACTGATCCTCAGAACTAAATGTGCCATTATCTAAGAACTGCTGCGCATCAGTGCGTTGATATAAATCATTGTGATCGGACAAATAAAAATAATGACTGACTAATCTGAATTTTTTGGAAAAATCCTTGTTCAAATTGAAACCTCCAGAGAAATTATCTGAAATGCCACGAGGAGCCTCAAAATTGCCAAATTCATTGAAACTTATCATTCCATTATTACTGGAAATGGCATTGCCAATGCCGCCCATAAACTGTATGTACTCATTAAAAGAGAAAGACTGCTTATTGATATTGTTGGCAGATAAGATAGTTGCAGCCTGCAGAGAAGGTGTGAATCGATTGTAATTGAGCTTGCCAGAATAATCCCCTTCAGGACCACCATTAATTTCTACTGTACCAAATCCACCGTGTTTATAATCCTCCTTGAGCTTTAGGTTGATTGTTTTCTCTTCTTGCCCATCGTCTATTCCCGTGAACTCGGCAATCTCTGATTTTTTATCAAATACCTGAACTTTATCAATAGCTTCAGCCTCAAGGTTTCTTGTAGCAATTTTAGGATCATTGCCAAAAAACTCCTTGCCATCGACCAATACATTCTCTACATCTTCACCCATAGCTTTGATAGAGCCATCTCGTTCGACCTCGACACCAGGTAGTTGTTTAAGTAAGTCTTCAACTGTGGCTCCTGGTCTGGTTTTAAATGCTGCTGTGTTATAGCTAAGGGTATCTCCGATGATTCCAAGTGGGATATGTTCTGCTTTAACGGTAATTTCTTGTAATATTTCAGTAGTAGGACTTAATTGCACTACTCCGATATCTTGTCGTTCTTGCTGGTCAACAACTTGTATCACTTGAGCATTGGTCAAATAGCCTACGAAGCTGACTTGTAATATCTGTGCTCCCGGTGCTACGTTTTCAAGTACAAACTTTCCGTGCTCATCTGAGATGGCGAAGGCTAACATGCTTGAATCCTGATGATCTATGACCACTACAGTGGCGCCTGTAAGGGTCTCACTCTCTTCATCGATAATCACCCCTTCTAAGATAGACTGAGCACTTAGATTGACGCAAAGCAATAGGCCAAGGATGGATTTGATAATTCTGATATACATCAATTAACCTCTTACGATGATAGATCCTTCCCCTCCATATTCTTCTTCTAACTCACGAGTCTTTTGTTCTACAATCTGATCAAATTCCTCTTTAGTCACTTTTTGCCCTTTGGTAGGCTTATCTAATGCTATTTCTTCTATAGCTCCAAGGTCAATGGCAGTTGCTTTAATTTCTGTTTTGCCATTATCTATGTTAACCATTAGGACAGCTCCTGGTAAGTTATTATAGCCAGATGGGCCAATCGGAGTAGGAATTTCGGAAGTAAACCAGGCTACTATCATTCTTTCTTTATCTTCTCTTTCTATATACTCTGTTCTTTCTGCCTTCTGACAGACATATCCTAGGTATTTAATTTTTTCACCGGTAAGTTTCCATTTATTCTTTTCTACAGAGCTTTCGATGAGAAATGTCTTACCCATAAACCCAGTTTGTCGGTATTGCTCTTTAGTGGACATGTTGGTATATAATATCTCTTCGGGAGCATCCATTTTAAAGACCATCTTAAAAGATCCATCATCACTGGTGATCTCTTTTTCTTGATCTTGATTGTCCTTATGATCAGTGTAGACAGATTCCATCCCGCTGAAGGAGAGTACCTTGTCATGACTCAATTGATCGCTCATCATCCCACTGATATCCAAACCCTCAGGCAGGTCTAATTCAAGTTTGATGGTTTCGGTATATGTAATCTGTCCAGAGATTTGGCCAGAGACAGTAATAGTGTAAAAAGTGCTGATTAGTAATAATAAAAGTTTCATTGTTGAATAATTTTTGTGTTGGATCAAATGTAGAGGGAGACTTAAAAGAAGCAGGTTAATTAACCTGAATCAAAGGTTAATTAAGGTTAACAAAAATCGCATGCAGTATGGGCTTGGACTATATTCGTATCATATGGGGCAAGACAACAATAGAATACATTTTCTTTTGATCGGATTGAGCTTAGTCTTTCTACTGGCATTTTTGGTGGTATGGAATGTAGATAACTATAACTCCGAGAAAGAGGAGCTAAGAAATGGTCTCACGCAGCAAATGACTCTATCATGTGCCGCTTATAGAGACTCTCTTGTCCAAGGAATGATACAAGTTCTCAGCATTGATAGAGATGTAAATGTCAATCTTCAGAGGTCTCCAAGTTTCCCCAGTCAAAAGGGGGATACAAGTTATTTCGAAACACTCATGTTCAGTTCTAACATACCCAGGAGCAATCGAGACATTTCTATTTCAGTTCAATATTCTGATACTAATCACAGCGGTTCTTTAGAAAATTATAGCGCTATGACTATGGGTGCCAGAGATCGGTTAGTAGCTTGGAGAAGCGATAGTAGTGATAGATTTAGTTTCGAAATACCTCATGATACGGTATGGTCTCACTACCAATCCGATACATCTTTTTTCTTTCCTTCTGTCAGTCTGACGAGCCGCTCACATCATAACCATATCCCACAGGCGTACCAAGCCATAGACTCAATATTTACTCAAAATCTAATCAATGAAGGACTACCTTTTCAGCATCTCTTATTGTATGAGGATTCCTTATTGAGTAGTCATAATGGTGGACTTACTGTCGAGTTCGAATACGAAACATTCGATTTTAGAAACACTCCTCCTCCGATCACCCATTTTGCTTCATTTGATCGGTACTTACTATCTAAAATAGCCACACCGCTCGTGACCAGTTTACTGTTATTTACATTAGTATGTATGAGTTTTTATTTTGTCTTTTCGAAATGGAAGGAAGAAGAGAAAACAGCTATCCTGCGCCGGGCCTTTATTTCTAACATGACCCATGAATTAAAGACCCCCCTTGCTACTATAGGCATAGCATTAGAAGCGCTCGACAGCTATGATGTGATAGAGGATAAACAGAAAAGCCGAGAATACTTAGACATCTCAAGAAAAGAAGTTGGAAGATTAGGCTTGTTAGTAGACAAGGTACTTAAGATGACAGCCCACGTTAGCGAGTTAGGGGAACTCCATGAAGAGAGCATTGATGTCAAAGCTCTCCTTGACGATGTGCTAAATTCTATGAAGATTTATTTTGAGAATACTTCTACTCAAGTAGAGTTCTTATCAGAAGAGGCTTTAGATCCGATTATAGGTGATAAAATTCATCTAACTAATGTCATCTACAATCTCATAGACAACGCCGTCAAGTATTCTAAAGATGCACCAAGGATAAGTATACAAGTCAAACAGCTCCATAGACATATATATATAGTAATT
>CAZJHC010000098.1:0-11713 GCA_964545645.1 uncultured Saprospiraceae bacterium | reverse complement strand
TTGTTAAGATATAAACCATCTGATTATTAGGAGCTTATCCATGTAATCATCTGGCCTGCTAGCCTCGAGGATCTAAAAACAAACAAGACCATCAGTATGTTTCTTTGTCTTTGTTCTTGTTTTAAACCGCCTATTTTTTGTTGAACCGTTGATATTCCTTATTTTGAGTTTCTGTATTTTACTAACTTAAGACGAACTTATAATGAAAAAATTAGTACTCCTATTTGTCATTGTATTGGGTATGGTACAATTGACTTATGCACAAGACATGACGAGAGTCGAGATCTCTTCGGACTTTCAATTAACCCTCACAGAGCTCCCTTCTTCAGGATCAATAGAATTTGATATAAGTCAGTTCAATTTTACATCTGAACGCCAAGCACGACGAGTGATTGGAGGAATAGGTTCTAGAAATGTAACTATTGATTTAGACAATCAATTAGCCCAACTACAGGTACCGATGCTGGGCAATGGCGACATGACTATGGATAAAGCCAAGCGCATCATCGATAGACTATCAGCTGGGATGTTGCGACGGTCAGCACGGTTTTAACCTATTGTAATTTTGAAAGCTAATAAATCTGATAAAATGAAAGAAAATCTAAATATAAAAGTCAATAAAGACGATACTCTACTGAAGATATATGGTACCATGGGTGCTGCTTTTCTTGCTGCTGCGCCACAAACCGTGGATGCTCAAATTATACATCACGACCCACCTGATGTAACCTTAACTACTACAGGAGGCGCAGGAGCTGGTCTTCAGACAGCATTTCTATTCGTAGATGTCGACGGAGGAACAGCAGCAGCAGCAACTACATCGGCTCCTGGTGACGATATTGGTATCTATCACTATGTTTATCCTCCTTTGACTACGTCTGTATGGGGTACTGCAAGAAACGTTGCATTTGGCGCTGGGACAGGATCAATAAATGGCGTTGCACGATCAGTAAGTTCTTATTCCGCGTCTTTTTTTAACGCACAAAATAAAGCTATAGGAGCAACGGTATGTGCTGCGTCAGGGACGGCGTCGACCTATGGTGCAGGAGTATTATATAATCATCAATATTATCCACTCTTTTATGGGACTTTCGCCAGTACAGGAGCTTTTAGTCCTGCAGGGACTCCCGTGACAGGATATCTAGGCATACAATTTGAGATAGCTGGAGCGACTCACTACGGGTGGGCACGAGTGACATCATTGGTCAGTGGAGATCCACGCACAACAGATGTTATCGCAGAGACAACCATACATGAATGGGCCTATAACTCAGTACCAGATGCATGTATAGCGGTGGGAGCACTACCACCTCCAGTAGCCGATCCTATACCAACCATGGGAGAGTGGGGATTGATATGTCTTAACTTGCTACTTATGATCGTAGGTTTCCAGGCGATCAGACAGAAGAATGGCACATTAGCTATTAATAAAAAGAACGATTAAAGAGGCCAATAATCCTCCTCTATACTGAGGGTTACTCAACTAATCATAGAATATAGACTCCATAGTTCTTCGGAATTATGGAGTCTTTTTATTTATGATGAATAATAAACTGTATGTTGATCATAAACAATCGATAGAGATATTTCTATAATTTTTTTAAGTGACGGTGACTCCAGATTTATATCATAGGGCCTCAGACTGGTTCCAATCCAAAGACTGGGAGGTGTTCCCTTTCCAAGAGAAAGCTTGGAAGCATTATCTCAACGGCTACTCTGGATTAATCAATGCGCCAACAGGATTTGGTAAGACTTATTCTCTCATGGTGCCAATCATACTCGAGGGATTACAGGACCACAAACCAAACAAATCCGGAATCCGAGCCATATGGGTGGCTCCCATTAGAGCGTTGACATCAGAGATTAAGATCACTTGTGAACGGGCCTTAGAGGGCTTAGGCTTGGATTGGCGTGTAGAAGTTAGATCTGGAGACACCTCCACCACTCAACGTCGCAAACAATTAGAGAATCCACCAGAAATCATGATTACTACTCCAGAAAGTATTCATGTAATGATGGCGACTAAGGGCTATGAGAAACTGTTCAGACAGATGAAGGCTATAGTTGTGGATGAGTGGCATGAACTCATGGGCTCTAAGAGAGGAGTGCAAGTACAGTTAGGTATCTCTCGGATCAGAGGACTGTGTCCTAAACTAAAGGTTTGGGGTATCTCTGCTACTATACAAAATATAGATGAGGCGCTTGATATCTTATTAGGAACTCACAAGTCTCTTATACCTCATATTATTATCAAATCAGAATTGTCCAAAAAGATAGCTGTCGAGTCTATCATCCCTGATGAGATCGAACGATACCCTTGGGCAGGCCATCTGGGGATACAGTTGTTGGAGAAGGTCGTCCCAATCATTGAGAAAAGCACCTCAACCATAATATTTACCAATACCAGATCTCAATGTGAGATCTGGTACCAGAGATTACTCGAGATGCACCCAGATCTGGCTGGAGCAATGGCAATGCATCATGGTTCTATCGGTCGAGATATCAGAGCATGGGTAGAGGAGGCTTTGCATGAAGGCAAGCTGAAAGCTGTTGTAAGTACGAGCAGCTTGGATTTGGGTGTTGATTTTAGACCTGTCGAGACGATCATTCAGGTAGGAAGTCCCAAAGGAGTATCACGATTCGTCCAGAGAGCAGGCCGTAGTGGACACCAACCTCTGGCTATCAGCAAGATATATTTTGTGCCAACACATACCCTTGAGTTAATAGAAGGCGCTGCCTTAAGGTCTGCGATAGCGAGAGGCATACAAGAACCTCGTATTTCATACATTAGATCGTTTGATGTGTTGATACAATACTTGATCACCCTGGCTGTCTCCGAGGGTTTTGTCGCTGAACTCATCTATCACGAAATCAAAAGCACTCACTGCTTTCAATCGATCGATGAGCAAGAGTGGGCGTGGATCCTGCATTTTTTACTACATGGAGGCTCTTCACTAGGGGCGTATGATGAATACCAGAAGGTGCAACTAATCGATGGATTGTACAAGGTAAGCAATACACGCATAGCACGCATGCATCGCCTTTCCATCGGGACAATAGTCAGTGCCGCTTCATTGAGTGTCGCTTTTCAGAGAGGTAAGCGGATCGGGACGATTGAGGAGTGGTTCATCGCTGCGATACAACCAGGAGATGTATTCTGGTTTGCAGGTCAAGCTTTAGAGTTTATTAGGATCAAGGATATGACGGTTCAGGTTAAGAGGTCCAAAAAGAAAAAGGCCAAAGTCCCGTCATGGGGTGGGGGGAGGATGCCGCTATCATCTATGTTATCTGAGATGATACAGAATAAGATTCATGGATATGCAGAGGGTAAGATCGATGAGATGGAGACTGAATTACTAAGTCCGCTATTTGATCTACAAGCTGAGAAGTCCGTTCTCCCGAGAAATCACCAGTTCCTGATAGAGTATATACAATCCAAGGATGGATATCATCTGATGATGTACCCTTTTGAAGGTAGAGCGGTTCATGAAGGGATGGCAGCATTGTTGGCCAAACGCATAGCCGACCTATACAGCATTACCTTTTCGATAGCAATGAACGACTATGGCTTTGAGTTGCTGACAGATCAAGAAATAGACTTAGGAATCATCCAAAAAGACCTATTTAGCACTGAGCATCTTGTAGAGGATATTCATGGTAGTTTGAACTCTGTGGAGATGGCTCGACGACGATTTCGGGATATTGCTAAGATATCTGGATTGATTTTTCAGGGCTTCCCAGGCAAGGCGAAGAAGCAGCGCCATCTGCAGTCATCCTCATCACTACTGTTTGATGTATTCAAGACCTATGAACCTGATAATCTTTTGTTCCAACAGACCTATGAAGAAGTCTTGACTTTTCAACTTGAGGAAACACGCCTCAGAATGGCACTCAATAGAGTGCAGGACCAAGAGTTGACGATAACTCAGCCGGAGGGCTACACTCCGTTTTCTTTTCCTATCATAGTCGATAGACTCAATAGAGAGCGCCTTTCCTCAGAGAGCATGGCGGATCGAGTTAAGAGAATGATAGGAAAAGGTTAGTTTCTCTTACAATGTTACAGAGGCAAAAGACTCAAACCACATCATCCACGTGAAAGTATTCTTATAGCACTCGTGCTTGAAAAGTATCTCCTTGATTGATATCTCCAGTCTCAAGGCCTTTACGCAGCCATCTCATGCGTTGTTCTGAGGTGCCATGAGTAAAGGATTCTGGGACAACATATCCCTGAGATTGCTTTTGGATGTTGTCATCACCGATGGCTTCTGCAGCACGCATTGCTTCTTCTATATCTCCTCGCTCTAGGATATTATTGGCCTTGTGAGCGTGATGTGCCCAGACTCCAGATAAAAAGTCTGCTTGTAGCTCCAATCTTACTGACAAGTCATTTTGTTGTGTCTTGCTTATTCGGCCTCTTTGAGCATCTATTTGTTGGGTAATCCCTAATAGATTTTGTACATGGTGAGCTACCTCATGAGCAACAACATAGGCCATTGCAAAATCTCCTCCTGCACCAAAGCGCTTGCTTAACTGATCATAAAAGGAAAGATCGATATATATTTTCTTATCTGCTGGACAGTAAAACGGTCCTGTTGCTGCCCTACCCATACCACAAGCAGACTGTGTAGCATTAGTGAAAAGCACCAGTGTTGCTTCCTGGTAGTTTCTTCCTAATTGCTGTCTAAATATACTATTCCAGACGTCTTCGGTCTCTTTGAGTGTGACCCCTACTAATTCTGCCAAGGCTTCTTCTTGTTGGTTTCCTTGATAAGGTTGATTAGTCTGTGTCGGTGCTGGCAATTGTTGTGCTCCTCCTTGCAACAGCCCTCCAATGAGGTCAGAGGCATCACCGCCCAAAAAGAGTGTTAATAATAAAAGCAAGATCGTTCCGATGCCGATACCTCCTCCTACTTTTCGCATTCCACCACCACTCTGTCCTCTGCGGTCCTCTATATTTTTACTTTGTTCTCTACCTTGCCAGCGCATATTGATTTTCTTTAAGTTAGTTCGTAATTGTTATGAGTATGCCCACAAAAATAAGCCATCCATAAATGTCTCGTAGAATTAATTAAAATAGATGATATCGGTGAAAATGGTAAGACATCGTATTTAATAGACACTTATAAGCCTACTACCACCACTTATTAAATAGTAATTTCAAGCAGCTTTGGCCTCTGTACATTACCCAAAAAAGCAATCATGATGGTAAAACAGTGGATTATTCTATGCATTATCTGCACAGCGAGTATAAGCTCGGGGCACGCTCAAAAGCTGGGAAAATTTGGTAGTAGTGTAGAGAAACGCTTAGGTCCTAAAACCTTAAGGGTGCCTTATACAGATGTGATCTCTTACTTAGGTTATGCCGAGCCTGGATCAGAAGATGCCATCATTGAGAATAAAAAATTTACCTATATCTATGTATGGGTGCCTGTGGTCGCTCCTGAGTTAGGCGTACGTATGGTGTCGCCACATAATGGAAAAAAGATTAAAAATCCGATCATAGCTTCTAACTACGAAGATCATAAAGAGTCCAAAGAGTTCTTTGATACGTATATCACCATAGAGAAGTCAAGTATCACATCCTTGGTAGGTATATCAAAAGAAATCATCAATCAAGCCCAATGGGCACGATTGGATTGGAACGACGATACAGGAGAAATATACGCACAACCAGATGGACGAAAATATAATTCCTTGCTTCGATATAAAACTGACACAGGCGACCCGCTTCGAGCTCTGTCGGTAGGGTTATATCGGATAGGGTTTACCACCTTTAAGCGGGGAGAGGTCAAGGGTACTTTCCTAGCGCAAGTTGGCTCACCTGTTGCGTTACCTGGTGTTATTGTAACTCGCAATATCGAAGACCTTAAGTAGATTATCTCTGCAAACAACTATTAGTATGACTTATCTGGTGTTATTTTTTTGAGTCTTTATGAGACTGACCAGATATGCTGATCTATTCGTTCTTCTATATTTTGGTGTGAAGAAAGGCTATAGAAAGAATTCTTAACAAAATCTAAAAATATTGATCCGTGAACTATCAGTGCATGGTAGACGTTATATTAGTGTTAGATTCATCTAATCAACAACCTGAGGTGAATGGATCTTAGAACCTTATTTTTTTGAATCCATCATTCAAGAAAAGTGAGGGAGCTTTTTGGCTCCCTCTTTTTAGTTATAAGTTTTTGTACCTCCTCCGCATTTTTACGTTTTGTTTTGAGATAGGTATCATTTACCTATGTTTAAGCAGCTTGACAATTCAATAGCGTGAGTCATAATCCAACAAGACTTAGAATAGTTAATTCTCAGGGCCAACAAAACAACAGTTTCATATATACATCTTGTTGATTTACAACAGATTATGTTGTTTTTTTGGCAAAAATAAAGCTTAGCAGAAGACAGGTTTCTCAGGGTGATTTTTACCCTTTAGAGAGCATCCAAGCCTTAAATCCATCAAAATCAGTGTTCATCTTGATGGCTACCTTTTCTTTCGCAGAAAGTGTCGCTAGACGCTCAGGTATCTTAAGTGCTCCAACTATAGGCTCCATAACGGGCATAAATTTAGAGGGATGGGCCGTTTCAAGAACAATGGTTTTTTCACCTGGCGACAAAAAATTGTATTCTTTTTCGGCCAAGTATCCTACGGCACCATGTGGATCAATGATGTAGTCATACAGTTCTTGTACTTCTTTGATCGCTCGACTGGTTTGTTTGTCACTATAACTAATGCCGATGATATCCTGACGAGTAGATTGCCAATCGTGATTATAAAGATCTTCGATACGTCGAAAGTTAGAAGGGTTGCCCACATCCATGGCGTTGGAGATGGTTGTTATAGAGGGTTTAGGTTCAAAAGTACCGCTATCGAGATAAGTCGGAACCACATCATTGATATTGGTCGCTGCGATAAACTTATTTATGGGAAGCCCCATACGTTTAGCCAGTAATCCTGCTGTTAGATTGCCAAAGTTGCCTGATGGAATGCAAAAATTAATGGGCTGGCTCTTGTTTTCTAATTGCTTATATCCTTCGAAGTAGTAGAAGGACTGTGGAATGAGCCTTGATATATTAATTGAATTGGCGGAGCTAAGGAGGTATTTTTGATTTATAGAATTATCTAGGAAAGCTGATTTTACTAGATTCTGACAATCGTCAAAGGTTCCACTGATCTCGAGGGCCGTAATATTTTGCCCTAAGGTGGTCAGTTGTTTTTCTTGGAGAGGGCTGACCTTACCACTGGGATAAAGAATGATGACCTCGACACCTTCTACCCCTAGAAAACCTGAAGCTACGGCCCCTCCAGTATCTCCACTGGTAGCGACTAAGATGGTTAACTTTTGATCCTCATCAGCCACCAACCTACTCATAACATTGGCCATAAAGCGTGCGCCAAAATCCTTGAATGCCAATGAAGGACCATGCCATAACTCTTGTATAGATAGATGCTCATTAAGAGAGATTACTGGTGCCTCAAAGTTGATTGCCTCAGTAACAATATCTAAGATCTCTGCACCACTAAAGTCTTCTGACAGATATTGCTCCGCTACAACGTAGGCGATATCTTGGAAGCTTAGTTTATCTAAGTTCTTATAGAAATTATTGGATAATGTTTGAATGCTCTGGGGCATATAGAGACCATTATCTGGAGGTAGACTTTGTAATACTGCTGTTCTCAGATTGACAAGAGAGCTTTTGTTTTTGGTGCTTTGGTATTTCATGATGCTTATTACATTTTGTAAGCTCCCTGGTTATTAATCGGAGAGATATAAGGGTTTGATTTGATTTTCTTTTGGTGGAGATAATTGGTGATGGCTTCTACCACATTCTCTGCGATCAGAGTATTCTGAGCAAAACCAAACATGCTAGGGCCTGCACCACTGATGGTATAATTCATTGCTCCATGCTTAAGGGCTAGTTCTTGGAGATCATAAAAGTGTGGTATCAATTTGGCCCTTTGTGGCTCGATGATATGATCTGAAAGACTCCTTTTCATTAGGTCTAAATCTGAGGTATATAGACTTGCAACAAATGCGCCAATGTTGCCAGTCTGATGTATCATCTGTGATAGACTGACAGAATCACTAAGCACTGCTCTGGCATCTTTGGTAAGAATCTCTATGTCTGGATAGATCAAAAACACGGTCAACCCTCGAGGGGTAGGCAGTTTGACAAAGTCATAGGTAGCATTATCTCTTATGAGGATAATACCACCTAGGAGCGAAGGGATCACATTATCTCCATGTACCGCCCCATCGGCAGCGCTTTCTCCTAATACGACATACTTGGCTAAGGCTCTTTTTTGTAATGGGCGGCCCAGCAGTTCATTGACTGCGAGCACACCAGCAGCAGCACTTGCAGCACTTGAACCCATCCCACTGCCAAAGGGCATTTTTTTATAAATCTCTAAATCAATACCGATATCTGCCTTACCCAGATCCTCCAGCAGCTTGAGTGCTCCATAGCCAGCCGTGTTTTTTACTGGGTCCATAGGGAGCTTTTTGCTTGTACCATGGATCTTAGTAATTCTTAATCCAGGATGATCGCTCCATCGTGCGATGATTTCATCTCCAGGTTTGTCCACGGCAAATCCGAGGATATCATACCCTATTGCTACATTGGCGACGGTGGCAGGGGCAAAAACTCGTACGGCTTGTTGTTTTTTCTTCATCCAGAATTTTAAAAAACTATGTGAAAGTACGGATAAGCTGCTTTTTGATAAGGAGTCTGTCTATCAAAACTATGTTTGATGATAAGATTCTTTAAGGCTTTGCTTGTACTGGTCAAAGAAGTCTTTTTCTTGAAAAGGGCCTACGGGATTGTTCTTCGATGCGGTTGTGTAGACAGACATACTTGGATAGGCAAACTGGATGCCCATTCGTTCTGCTAACCTCATGATGGCCAGGAGTATTTCCTGTTTTGCCTTTAATTCTGCCTCCCAATCAGCCACATCAAAGAAGGTATAAAAGAGTATGTCCAAAGATGACGAAGACATCTGGTTAAAATAGATTTGAGTATGCTCCTTGACAATAGAGGGATGAATCAGAGCTATTTGTCTGAGATTTTTCACAAACTGGTCTATTACCTCTGGGGGAGTATTATAAGTAATTTGAAGAGTTGTCTTAAATCGTCTAAACTGTCTAAGGCCATAATTATTAACGCTTGTATCAAGAAGGCGTGCATTAGGAACTGACATCAAGCTATTCTCAAAAGAACGTACTCGAGTAGATCTAAAACCTACTTCTTCTACGGTTCCCTCTACTTCTCCAAAGCGTATCCAGTCGCCAATCTGAAAAGGCTTATCCATGAATATGGTTATAGACCCAAAGAGGTTCTTAATAGTATCCTGTGCTGCCAAGGCGATTGCCACGCCACCTATAGAAATACCTGCAAGCAGAGCGGTCACGTCTATATTAAACAAGGTTAGGACATAGATGAACCAAAACGCCAATAGGATAATCTGTATACTTCGCTTCAGCACTGGCAGCAATTGTTCATCCATCTTGTTGGACGTTGTCTGGGTTAACCTGACGAAATATTGGTAGAATAAGTCAATAAGTTTGAAAATGAGCAGCAGTACAATAAATGCTGACAGGACTTGTGAAATGCTCAATAGGACCCAGGACATTTTTGGACCAAGTTGTAGTCCAGGTAAAAATATCTTGGCAATATTGAGAGAGATTACAAGACTTAACAGCGTTGATACCCGATGAAATATGGCCAAATTGGAATTGAAGAAATGTATGGATTTAGAACTCAATAGTTTAAGTAGCCTCTGCGCCACAAACCTTATAGAGAAGAATAATATTAGAAATATAACGGCTAATACAATGGAACCTGCAATCTGCCAGATGGGAGCCCCGAGAATCTTACTATGAGAACTTTTAGGGAGGTTCTTCATCAATAGATGTAGGCCCCAAGGATAGGTTTCTAAGTGATATTCCTCTATTGAGTCAAAGATAGTTGGAGGATAATACCATTGACCCTCAATTTTTTTAACATAGACTTGTGGTAACTCATTAGGAAAAAGGATGTAGTTAGGACTATTATTTATGGTATCATAGTAATGGACGTTTTTGCTTATATCCTCAAGATATACATAGAGTCCTTTACCATCCAATACTTGCTTTAGCATGATAGCATAGTCAACATTCTTGAGGCTATCATTGCCATAAAAGCTTAGAGCAGATAGTTGGGCATTGTAATTATCTGTTTGGAGGTTTTCTAGATGATTTTTGATACAGTCAAAAGGGCTCTCCAGTTGGCCACATAGAGACGTAGATGATGTAACAAAAGCCAAGATTAGGATCAAAAAATATCGAAGCATAATACTGTTTTGATTAAAAAAACCCGAACACACAGTTGTGTAGTTCGGGCCTCTCATCAATGCTGAGATTGGTTTAGTTATCCTAAATTGGAGGCTACAGCATCCCAATCAACTACGTTAAAAAAGTTGTTGATATAGTCCCCTCTTTTATTTTGATACTTGAGGTAGTACGCATGTTCCCATACATCTATACCCAAGAGTGGTTTTCCTGTTTTTTCTACAATATTGGTCATCAGAGGGTTATCCTGATTTGGTGTCGAGGAAATGAATAGTTTTTTATCCGTCCCTTGACATAACCAGGCCCAACCAGATCCAAATCTAGTAGCTGCCGCTTTAGAAAATTGACTTTTAAAAGTCTCAAAATCACCAAAGGCACTATTAATGGCATCTGCTATATCTCCTGTTGGCGTTCCACCTCCCTTGGGGGACATGATACTCCAGAATAAGGAGTGATTGTAATGACCCCCGCCATTATTGCGCAGCCCGGCATCTCCTGGATTGATGGATGATAAAATTTCATTCAAACCTTTTCCAGTCATTGTTGATCCTTCGAGGGCTGCATTGAACTTTCTCACATATCCAGCATGATGTCGATCATGATGTATTTCCATTGTCATTGCATCGATATTTGGCTCTAAAGCGTTAAACTTATAGCCAAGCGCAGGCAGAGTAAAGTCACCCGAAGGTTGGTCTGAGGTTACGTCCGCCGACTTTTGTTCCTTTATCGGAGTATCACATGATTGAATCAATGGGCTAACAGCAGTACCTGCAAGAAGGATGGAGCTAGCTTTGACGAAGGTTCTTTTTTTCATAGGTTGGTCTTTTAATTGAAATAAAGTTACAGTAATAACGAAAAAATAGATGTAGGGTTATGAAAAATAGGTATTCTTCATCAATGGTATGGATCATAACTCTGGTTTTTGCATGTCAGATACTAGGCCAGGACACAGATCTAACCATCTATCCTAAAGAAAAACTCTATATACATACAGATAGAGTAGAGTATGGACCGGGTGAGATCATGTACTTCACTGCGTATGTCACTGAGGAAGGAATAGATGAATATACCTCCTTGAGCCAAGTGATTTATGTAGAATTGATCGATAAAGAAGGTGATAAAATCATCTTTCAACAGATAAAACAGAATAATGGTATTGCAACAGGCAGTATTGAATTACCTCGGACTCTTGATACGGAGACGATCACACTTAGAGCGTACACCAGCTATATGCGCAATTTCGATGAGCAGTATTTCTTTCGTCAAGCGATTAGTATAGTAGGTAATACTAAGAGTCAGATAAGTGATATCACCTCGCCTCTTAGATTATTGTCTTTTCCAGAAGGAGGTGATCTTATCGCCGATCAGGTGTGCATTGTAGGAGTTAAATT
>CAZJHC010000097.1:0-11726 GCA_964545645.1 uncultured Saprospiraceae bacterium | reverse complement strand
CGCCGTATAGCCAAGAGAAGAACAGCATCTGCTCCGCGCCACCTCGGTACCAGTTACCCTGCTCCAGGTAATCACCCACTCGACCTATGCCAGCACCATACGCTTGTGGCACCATACAGGCATGAGATGGATGATCGAGTGCAGCGACGGCCATCTGCCACTCCGCTGTCGATGAGCATCCCAGTGTGCCTATCTTACCATTGCTCCAGGACTGGTTCTTTATCCATTCGAATGCATCATATCCATCTGTTATTGGTACACCAAGGATATCCCATTCTCCCTCTGAAAAATATCGACCTCGCTCATTTTGCACGACATAGGCATAGCCACGCTTAACGGCTTCATAGGCCCGCTGCATGGTACGTGTGCGCTGCTCGCCATCACCCCAGCTATTGAAATTATATGGCGTGCGTGAGAAGATCACTGGTACGGGCTCTTCAGTCTTGGGCCTATAGATATCAGTACAGAGTCTGATACCATCCCGCATAGGCATCATGACCTTTTGATCAATCATGGCGATCTCTTCAATTTGATCGATGATGTCTGACTGCCCTACAACAGGTGTTGACATATATAGGCCACAGGCAAGTGTCAATAAAACACTGGATATAAAGGAGTTCATAACAATGAGGATTTAGATGTGTATTAAAAGTAGGTATTTATATGAGTATGGCCGAAATCTTTATCTGACATCTATTTGGCTTAGACATCTCCGTCAGTCCAAACGCCACACTACATATTCATGTGGGGAATAAGTACAGCTGATGCCTCACTTTTGAGGTCATGAACAAGAAACAAGTCGAAATAGTCGATCAGTATCATCAACAGCTAGCTGACATGCAGCACCTAATAGGAGAAATCGCATTGCTCCAGCTCTTGGAGATACAAGAGTTGACTGAGACTATTGATCCAGCAACTAAAAAAGAAGTAAATGATAAGGAGAATCAGCCATCGTAAGCAAGAAGTACTTAGCGTCATCGCTCATGAAAATTCCACTAAGATGATCGCTCATCATCTACAGTTGTCGGAGCATATCATGATCAGTCATCGCAAGAATCTCTTATCCAAATTAGGGTTTAAAGATATCGCTGGTATAGTCCGCAGAGACTTTCGGATGCACTTTTTGCAAGTAGCCGCAAGTATAGCGCTCTTTCTTTTTGTACATGTGAGTCATGCGCAGACTAACAATTTTGAGTTAGCTACATCTATTAACGATACAGGTGAGGATCCAGACTCTTCTTCAATCTTAGACATCAGTAGTACTAGTCATGGTATGCTTATTCCTCGGATGACTATGATTCAGCGTGACTTAATTGCCGAACCTGCAACAAGCTTGTTGATTTATCAAACCGATGATACTCCTGGATTTTACTTTAACGCAGGAACTCCTTTATCTCCTAGCTGGCAGTCGCTCCATCAATTAGCTGTTGACGCATCTCAGCTGATTGATGATGACGACGATACTAAGATAGAATTGACAGAGGCAAGCGATGATGATATATCCACTACTGTTGATGGAGTGGTAACTATGACATCTACTGCTGACTTATGGCAGACCAATACTCCTGAATCGATAAGGTCAACTTCATCGGAGGCAGTGCCTGCATTGCTATTGGATAATACTCAGGACAATCTATCACATATAGGATTTAGAAATACTGGCTTCTCTGACAATAGGTTTTTTATATCTGCGGATCCAAGCAGCTCTGGAGGGAGCGTTGCGGATATGAGATTTCTTTGGAAGAATATCAATTCAGGCACTACGATTAACTTCCTTAGGATGGTGGCTTCTGGAGGGGCATTAATAGAGTTAAAGCAGGATGTATTGGCAGAGTTAGACTTCACCATTAGTGGTGATCTGCTTATTGGGGATGATGGGGATATTACAGATTCAGGTACTGATGCCTTGCAAGTGGGTGCGGATTGGTTGCCAAGTAGCAGTGGCACATTTGATCTTGGATCTAATGCTCTGGCATGGGAGGATCTTTTTGTGGATGATATCCGTGATATACAATCTATCAGTTATGACAACGACGTGGTGATTAGCCAGTCCGCACAGGGCATCACAATTAATGGCCCGATTGGAGTAGACAAAAATAATCTGTATGACTTAGGAACGTCCACTTTAAGGTGGAAGACCATGTTCACTCAGACAACTAACACCTCAACAGTAGATGATATCGGCGGGGGAAATATAAGTGCTGATGCCAACTGGTTGCCTGCTCTGGATTGTAACTATACCTTAGGCAGTAGTACACTACGATGGGACGTCCTGTTTGCCAAAGAAGTTCAAACTGGCGAATTAATCCTAACTCCTGTGCCACCACCTACAAGTAATATGTGTAATGAAGAAGGTCAGATACTGTTAGTCGACGATATAAATGGTCAAAATGAAGGTAGTGTTTATCTGCTAGTCTGTATCGATGATGAATGGAGACCACTTTAACCATATTCATGCATAATGCATAATGATTCCAATACTACATGATCATGTAGGTTACAGCCCAGTAAAGGATCTCACCTTAGCACTATGAACGATAATTATAAAGATCGCATCGAGAAATATCATGAACAATCAACAGAGATACAAGAGCTCATAGGAGCACTTGCATTAAATGAGCTTGAAGATATTGATAAGATGATGGATCTCTCCTTTCACACATCAAAAACAACTAATAATGAATCAACTAATCAGTAAGCGAGAGCAACAAATATTGCACCTTATTGCACATGAAAATTCCTCTAAGATGATTGCCAATGAGCTATTTATCTCGGAGCATACGGTCATCAGTCACCGTAAGAACTTAATGCATAAATTGAAGGCTTCTAATACGGCGGGGCTAATGCGCCGGGCATTTGAATCAGGACTGTTAAGTCTAAGTAGACATGCAGTAATGGTTGTGTTCTTGATAATCGGAATGAGCATTAATCTTAAGGCTCAAAAAGAAATAGAGTTACGGACTGATGGTATTGTCGTTCCCAGAACTACGATAGCAGACATTACGGACCCAGTAGAAGGGATGTTTTTCTATTCGACCGATGATGATGCTTATCTATATTACGATGGCCTGAATTGGTTGCCATTGGGTTCTGACGTAAGCAATTCATTTGACTCTTTATTTATTGCACGGTCATTACAACTTGGCACTGAGAATATGTCATATGGTATTGACACCTCGGGTTTGGTTATAAAGAGAAATGCTGACACCATATTTTCCATTGCAAATCGGATTGAGACACAGATGAACTTGCGCTTGGCTAATTCTGATACAACAGGAGCAGTTTTGGTGAATACGACTAATAATCCGAGCATTAGATTATTTGATGAGGAACAGAATCAAAGTGTAGAAATCTATTCTCACTTTACTAATGCAGCGCCAGAAAGGAATCCAAGAATCATTTTGACACATCATGACGAGCTTGGAGATGAAGTATCTTCTATTCAATTAAATGCGAACTTTCAGAATACTAATGATAGTCGGATCATTACGGATGAGATTCAAATTGATGGGGGCTCTGATCTAGCAGAACTATTTGACATCACGGATCGACGTGACATGATACAGCCAGGTTATGTGGTGTCGATAGATCCTGATGAACCAGGTAAGTTGATGCTGAGTAATAAGGCTTATGACAAAAAGGTTGCTGGTGTACTCTCTGGTGCAAATGGAGTGAAGCCAGGCATCCTCATGGGTCAAGATAATACTATCGCTACAGGAGATGACTTGGTAACCTTGTCTGGTCGAACCTATGTTGTCGTCAATGATGAAGGAGGTAAGATAAATGTCGGTGACCTGATTACGACTTCATCCATCCCAGGCCAAGCTATGCGAGCAAAGAAGAACAAGAAGGCACAAGGAGCCGTGATAGGAAAAGCTATGACACCCATGAGTGGTAAAAAAGGATTTGTCCTTGTATTAGTCAACCTACAATAATAAGAGATGATGAAGAGATTTATATACGGGGCTGTATTAGCTACGATAGGATTGGCTCTAGCTATCGCTGTACGGCCCATTAATCATATTGACGCGATTGAGACAATAGATCAATCTCCATTTGGGCGAGATGGATGGAGAGCAATGATGAGGAATGGAGGAGTTACCAAGCAACAATATGCAAAAGCGATCAAGCAGGTCGAACTTGATGTCGCTAAAGAGAGAAAAAGAAATTTTAAAGATGCAGGTTTGGCAGAGTGGGAAGACCTTGGACCAGGTAAATTCGGTGGTAGGGTGAGAGCCTTAGCCTTTAACCCTGATAATGCTGATATTGTATGGACAGGAGGGGTAAGCGGAGGACTATGGAAAAGCACTAATGGTGGTAATTCCTGGACTCCTAAGGCATTAGGTCAGGCTAATTTCAGCATCACGGATATCTTAATACACCCTAACCATCCAGATACGATGTATGTCAGTACAGGAGAAGGTATCATACATCAAGGAGCTAATGCTGTATCAGATGACAATGGTGGCAGTTCCACACCAGGTAATGGCATCTTTAGGTCATACGATGGTGGTAACAATTGGGAGCGAGTAGCTGCTATAACAGATGCCAATGAAGAGGAGTTCTTTTTTGTCAATGTATTAGAATTTGATCCTCTCAATCCAACAATTTTCTATGCGGGCACTACAGCTAAAGAACCCAATGGGACTAATACCGCTTTTGGTTGTGCGACGAATGATGTCGGCAAGGCATATAGATTCTCCCAGAATGGTGATATTGTAGCGGAAATACTTAATACTAGTTGCCTTGGAGGAGTCACCTCTATCGAGGTAAGAGACAATGGTAATCATATATTTTTTGGACAGCAAGAAGGACTCAGCAGGTGGAGCTTTGATGGTACTGTAGATGAGTTAAATGGAGTAGGGTCATTCCCTAATGTGACTGGCAGGGTTGTTATCAGACAGCACCCGAATATTAACACTACTTTTTATGCGCTCTGCGAAGGAGATAATTCGAATTTTGGGATGCTCTATGTAACCATTAATACAGGTCTGTCATGGACTAATCTTAATCTCACAGTAGAACCTTTTAAGGCAAGTGATACTAACAATCAAGGCTGGTATGATATGGCACTATGGATTGATCCACTCGATGATAACAGGATCATTATTGGAGGTATAGAGATCTGGGAGTCAGAAGACCTCGGTGCAACATTCACCAAGATATCTGACAAGGATGAATTTATCAATGGTAACTCAGCTCATGCAGATTGTCATACTATCGTGGAGACCTCAGACTACAGCGCATCTAAGCGCACTGTATATTTTGGCACCGATGGTGGTGTAATTAGATCCGCTAACATTCTGAATGTTGCTCCGACTACCACTTGGCAGCAGCGCAATGGAAACTCGCTCAACATAGCCCAATTCTATTCATTTGATGTTTTAGGCGATGGCACATTTACTAATATCATGGGTGGAGCTCAAGACAATGGCACCTTGCTATTTGATGAAATCATAGGCACTACGGAGTGGGAGCGAACCGGCGGTGGAGATGGAGGCTTTTGTCGATTTGGAACCGATCGTAAGACCTTATATTATTCTAGGCAGAATGGTAGATTCTTTAGGAAGAATCATCCGGACTCAACTGAATGGCCGATAGCTCTATTAAATGGGGTTCCAGTGGCGCCTGGCACAACGGATATCTCGCAGCCATTGGCAGTGTGCCCGGGATTATACAGCCCAATAATTACTAACGACTCGGCTAATTTCATCACTGTGATGGAGGTGATCCCTACAGACAGAGATCAGATATTTATCGGAGCCCAACGGTTATGGCACTCTGAGGATGGCGGCTGCTCGTGGAGTGATGTCAGTCCAACTCCATTAGTATCAGGTCGGAATATCCTCTCCATCGGCACTAATAATCAAGGCACCAAGATTGGTATTGGTTATGACAATGGAGATGTCTGGTTAGGTGACATAGCTGGCGGCATTATTACATGGGAGCCTTCTAGGTCATATAATGCTTTTTTTCCTGTCACCAGTATTGCTATCAACTCTATGAACTCCGATAAGATCATGATCTCAATAGGAGGATATCGAGACGCCAACATCAGATATACTAATGATGGCGGTGTCACGTGGATCTTTGACCGCTCTGATGGTGTCCCAGAACTCCATGTCAATAAGCTGCTCTGGCATTACAGCGAGTCAAGTTGGATATATGCAGCTACAGATTTAGGGATATATGCCTCAGAGGATAATGGGGCAAACTGGGAGATCACACCACAGTTATCGCTCAATAGTGGCCCTGTGTTTAATGAATTTACTGATCTCAGATGGGGTGCTACAGGTAACTCTGGAGGCAGAAGCCTCTATGCTGCCAGCTATGGTAGAGGGATCTGGAAGACCGATCAAGATGTGCTTACAGACTACTATTTTGATCAAGATGATCTGACTTCAGATGAGTTTGGCAATAGTGAACAGCCATTTATCACTGTCCAAAAAGGAGAAGATATTCAGGCTCATGGCCAAACCTGGCATATTGATGGAGGCACTTACACCACATCAGGTAGTGTGATAATTGATAAGCGGATCGGTGAGATCCAAAAGACGGGGATTGGTAGTGTGATCATTGGGAATAATTGATATAGCACTGACTACCGATTTACTTAATTTGGTAGTCAGTTTTACTTTGTTACTTATAAATACAGCGCATCAATTATGAAGAATTTCTTTGTGATCATTCTTTTAATCTTATCTATTTCAAACATCCTTCTTTCTCAAGAAATTTTAGAAGAGCGCGAGTTGACATTGCATATATCCAACTTCCTTGATGAATCCTTAGAATATTCTGAAAGGCAAAACTCATTGGAGCAGGTCATACTTCACTACTCAGCGGTTCAACCAGATTCTATGATGACTTGGGTGAAGAGGGGGCAAAATGATCCTTTAAATGCTAATGATGCTGCTTTCAATTGTTGGCTCATCAATATGGAAGGAGAGGCTTACTTTCATAAGGGGCAGTATGCTAATTCTCGAACTTATTTTAAGACCGCTAGGGAATTGGCAATTCAAAATAGTGACATCAAAAACGAAGCAAAAGCATATGAAGGCTTATCCAAGTCTTATTTATATGGCAATGACAAAGATAGTGTGACCTATTATGGCATAAAGGCTATTGAACTATTTGAACAATTGGCAGATACGTCAAGTCAGATTCAGACTTTATTTAGTCTTTATCAGGTTCAATTAGGAGTAAGAAATTTTGAAAGTTCTTTAGAATATTTGAATCATGCCTACGCATTAGTTTATGATTCTAACGCTGCAGAATGGTATGGTACAACCAATCTAAACAAAGGAATATATTATTATTCCTTAGCTTCTAAGGTTGAGCATACTGATACCACCTTGTATCTGTCGGCAATAGATTCAACTATGCTCTATTATCAGAACGCTTTACGTACCTATAGAGCAGATGATAATGACCAAAGACAAGCCATAACTCTAGCTAATCTGGGATTAGTATATCAAGAAAAATTTGAGTGGCAAAAAGCCTATCAGAGTTTTGTTGAGGCCCGAGATCTCGCTCAAAAGTTCAATAATCAGGATTATATCATTGGGTTTGAGAGTCAAATGGCACACTGTTTATCCAAAATGGGTGACCCTCAGAGTGCCTTGCCTATACTTTTTAGAGCAGTGGATCATTTTAAAAAATCTCAAAATGCGGCAAAAATTGCTGATGCTTACAATAATATTAGTCAAGCATATGCAGACATGGGTAATTATAAACAGGCGTTAAAATATAAAAATGGTCAGCTTAATACTCAATTAGAAGCCTATGATAGCCTCACCATTCAGAAGGTAAATAATTTGGAGGTTAAGTATGAATCAGAAAAAAAAGAAGCCGAAATCCATCGCCTTAATCTGGAAGATGATCTCAACCAATTAAAGATCTCTCGTCAACGCATCGCATTGGGAATCTCAGGAGCGGGCTTGTCATTACTAGCGTTTCTACTCTACAGGATATTTGGACAAAACAAGAAAATAGCCGCTCAAAAAGATATCATCTCCGATTCTCTTTCTGAGAAGGAAACCCTCCTGAAAGAAATCCACCATCGGGTAAAAAACAACATGCAGGTGATCTCATCGCTCCTACGTATTCAGTCTAATCAGACTAATGATGAGGGTGCCCTTGCGGCCCTTCAGGATGGTCAGAGCAGAGTACAGTCGATGTCGCTCATACATCAGGATTTGTATCAGCATGACAATCTTAAGGGCATATATATGCCAGATTATTTGGATAAGTTGACAGCGAGCCTCCTACAGACTTATCAACTGAGTTCTAATAAGATCAAGATACTTACCGACATAGAGGATATTACTCTTGATGTTGATACCGTGGTGCCCTTAGGATTGATAATTAACGAACTGATATCCAATGCTCTGAAGTATGCATTTCCAAATGATCAAAACGGCGTGATACAAGTGGCTTTGAGAGAGCGAACTGAGCAATTGATACTCACTGTGAGAGATGATGGTATAGGGCTTAGGGATGAGGCTGCAGCTGGATTTGGCAATGGACTAATAGAGGCCTTCGCTAATAAACTTGAAGCCTCCCTTGATGTAGATGGTTCTGATGGAGTGAGTGTCACCATGGACATCAATGATTATCAAAAAGTTTTGGCATAGACCTTTTGGAACTATATTTTAGACAGACTAATCAACAAGCATATGACAGCACCATCAATCTATCTCTATTTCTCAGGTAACTGTGAGCAAGCGATCAATTTCTATGAGACGGTCTTAGGGGGTGATATTACCCTGCTGAGCAGATATAAGGATATGCCTCCGAGCCCGGACTACCCGCCTATTGCAGATGAGTTCAAGGAGTATGTCATGCATAGTACCCTGAATCTTGGCGATGGTAATGTCATTCAGTGTGCAGATCTTGCCGAGGGCTGGGGCCCACCACTCAATGTGGGTAATAATTTTGCTGTTTCGCTATCTGTGGAGAGCAGGGAGCGAGCAGACAAGATTCATGCTGCCTTGTCCACTGGAGGTAGAGTGACGATGGCTATGCAAGATACCTTTTGGGAGTCTTACTTTGGCACATGTACAGATCAGTTTGGGGTGAACTGGATGATAGCATATCCAGCGACGGATCAATCCATGAGCTAATCGATATAGTGATGTCCAGTGTTCTTATTGTTGAGGATGATCCGGTCATAGCACATGATATCTCCATCATCATGGATAAACATGGATATAGTCTGGCAGGAGTATGCCATAAGGCTGCTAAAGCTATTGATCGGTTATCTAAGGGTGGTATAGATATTGCCATTTTGGATATACACTTGGGTAGTGGTCAGACAGGGATTGAAATCGCTCAGATCATTAAGAACACATATGATCTGCCATATATTTTCTTGACCTCTTTTTCTGATCAGAGTACGCTTCAGGCAGCTCAGGAACAGGGGCCTTATGGATATCTGGTAAAACCCTTTCAAGAAGCAACGCTCATAACTACCTTATCAACTGCCCTGTCTAATCATAGTAGGATGGCTACTTCATTGAGCCTTGAGAGATTGCCGATTGCACTTACAGATCAGGAGCGGACAATTTGTATGGCGCTGTATCGAGGTGGTTCATATCAAGCCATAGCTGATGAGCTCAATATCTCTATTAATACAATACGCTATCATATAAAGAATCTATACGTTAAGCTGGATGTAAGTTCAAGAGCTGAGCTTATCAACAATTTGATTAGTTCTAATTAGCCGGATAAAGGCGTGGAACTTAAATGACTTATTCTATTTTAGAATTATGAACCTTGCACCTTTCCCAAGGCCACATTATAAGACTTACTTTACTGTGGGCTTCACCATAGGAGCCAGCATAATCTTTATCCTTATGGTGTTTCAGCCTTTTGGGACTGCGCAATTCACACATGAGTATAAGAGATTCATTTTAGCTGGTTATGGCATCGTCTCTACAATAGCTGTAGCTGTTTACTATGGTCTTTCCCTTTTTGTCATTAACCGCTGGCTCGAGTCACGGTGGACGATACTTCATGAGGCGATTGATTTCTTTGTATGCCTTATGGTCAGTATGGCGGCTACGTATGTGTACTATGCGATTATTTTTGGTCTCTCTGTTAGTATGGCTGGCTTGCTCAATTTTTTGCGCATAACCTGTTCGGTAGGATTCCTGCCTACCTTGGCGATATTCATCTATTTATATAATCGGTATAAGGGAGTCATCAGATCACATCTCACTGTATCAAAAGATAACGCTAAAAAAATCACATTAAAAGGGACTAATAAGTCAGAACATCTTATCACCGATATCAACTCTATTATCTATATAAAGGCCAATGATAATTATGTCATCATACATATCAATGATGATGAGAAAGAGCAAAAGCACATGATCCGAAGCACATTGAAGCTAATTTATGAGCAATTGGACAATGAGATATTTTATAAATGCCATAGATCCTATATTATCAACATAGGATTGATCAATGAACTGTTGGGTAACAAGAATAGCGCAAAAGTCAGCCTGCTAAATGCCGCTAAATCGGTGCCAATATCGCGATCTAATTACGATTTCATTAAGTCTTACATAACTGAAGCTGATCTAATCAAAAGCTCATAAGTCATTGACTGTCAAAGTGCTTGTGGTGAATGGTTATGTGCTGTGGTCACTCGTCATGTGACCATTCACCACTGGCGATGACCACATGCCACTCTCGGCAAATTAATACTGTAGAAGCATTCATATTTGGATTGTAATCAAATCTAAATATCATGTCATACTTCAAACAATTAGTATTTATCTCCTTCCTTATAGTAACGAACTTGATCAGTGGCATAAGCCAAGATCAAGGAAACATAAAGACTAGGGAAGTCGGCTTCTCTATAGGAAGCTCCACTATTCAATCGAGGGATACTCGTATTTCTGCTATCACAAAAAAGTTTAGAGCGCCTACGTTTGGCTTTCATAGTCGGACTATCAAAAATGACTTTAAGCATGAGTTCGTGTTTAACTATACGTTCAAATCCAAATTTGATCGAACACAGCTGTTGGATTTTATCTCGCATAGACCAGACTTTTATTATTCACTCCAGCGCAAGACAGATTTTGGCTGGATAGGCGGACATATTAATCTGTCCACATTACTTACGTTCCCAATTAGTAGTACAGGTCACTTTTCTAACTCACCGATCAGCTATACTATGGCCGCCACATTAGGGCCTTCAGTATCATTTGATAGAAACTTAGGAGATAGTGATCGATGGAGTATCGCTGGCGATGCCCATGTCGGATTAATCAACTACGTGATACGTCCAGCATTTGGCCATCCCTATCCTGATCAGTTTCTTCAGCCAGAAGTGTTCACACCTACTCGAGAGGGTATGGGGCCTAAACTCTTAGCGAGTGGAAAGTTAAAGACGATCAACAAGTATCAATCTGTCAAAGTCAAATTTGGCGTCTACTACCTGGTCGACTCTCGAGTAAAGTTAGGGGTCGTGGGTAGCGTAGACTATGTCAATAGCAAAGACAACTATCAAGCGACTTATCTCAACCAGAATCTCGCTGTATCAGCCAGTTATATCTACTAATCAATTTCACTGAAAAAATAAAAAACAAGAATTATGAAATATTCAATCGTACTCTACATTAGCTTCTTATTTACTTTCTGCTCCTGTTCATCATATCTATTTGATGATAACGCCATGGGGGATCCCATGAGTACCTATGAGGAATTTTGGACTTATG
>CAZJHC010000096.1:0-11778 GCA_964545645.1 uncultured Saprospiraceae bacterium | reverse complement strand
TGTGCTCAAGACGGAGCATTTTTATGATCTAACGGGTAGTCTGACATATATCTCAGTCTCCTTGGCGGCGATAGTTCTATCTAAAGATTTGGATGCAAGATCCATGATCATTGTAGCTATGATTATCATATGGGCTGTGCGGCTTGGTAGCTTTTTGTTTATGCGCATCGCCAAAGATGGCCGTGATGATCGCTTTGACAAGATCAAGGTCAACCCTTTAAGATTTTTAAATGCATGGACTCTACAGGCATTATGGGTTAGCCTAACGTCAGCCGCTGGATTAATCGCTATCACATCTTCGACCAGAGTCGAGATTGGAGCATTTTTAATAGTAGGAGCTACGATTTGGCTCTTAGGATTCATCATTGAAGTACTTGCTGATTATCAAAAAAGACAATTCAAGAAAGAACCTAAAAACAAAGAAAGATTTATCAAGACGGGTTTGTGGTCTCATTCACGTCATCCCAACTATGTTGGAGAGATCACTTTGTGGCTTGGCATATTCATTATAAGCATACCCGTTCTTTCGGGATGGCAATGGGTGGCGATAATATCTCCCATCTTTGTCATATTCTTATTGACTAAAATAAGCGGCATCCCTATGTTAGAAGCTAAGGCTGACAAAAAATGGGGAGGCCAAGCTGACTATGAAGATTACAAAGCCAAGACCCCTATTCTCTTCCCTAAATTTTAGACAATCTGCCTGAGAATCACGCAAACCTCGTTATGGCTTTCAACCAACTTTAGAGATATCGATCCTTAATGATTTCAGCGTGCCATATCTCGTGACCGATAATCAAAGCAGCAGCAGCTCTCGCAGATACAGGCACACCATTAGCCCTACCAATACGCTGTAGGTCAGAATCAGAAAGACTACGGAGCAGCACAAGGGAGGCCTCTCTTGTCATCTCATACTCATGGATTAGTGCATCTATAGATTTGCTCCTGGCATTAGAGGGAGATATATAAATATTCTGATCAAAACCAGCCAAGTCTGTAGTATCGTGTCGTGCTATGCGAAAACATCGATATATAAATATTCGCTCAGTATCTATAATGTGTTGTATCACTTCCTTCACAGTCCATTTACCCTTATCATATCGATAATCCAACTTATCCTCTGGTATAGATTTTATAAACTTGAGTATGGCAGATCCACCAGATTTAAACTGATGCAATAATGATTCATCGGGATTGAGCCTACTGATATATCTTTTAAAATAGGGATCAAACTCACTGGGGTTTATCTCACTTATATGCATCATGACAAGGTAACGAATACTACTAAGATACCTCTTACCGAAGCATATACTATTGATTTATGCCCAGCAAAATTACCATAGCAGCTAATGATCAAAGTAACTTAGAAGAGGAGGGCGAGAATCGATGATCTTTTACCTTATGTTTCACTTATTTACAATAGGTAGATTTATAAAAAGGTAGATTAGGTACATATTCAATGTTAAAGTACTGCACATGTATATAACGAGATACTACCTCTACATCAAACTGATCATTATTACATTGGCTCTGATAAGTTCGTGTCAGGGTCAAGAGAGTAGGCAAGTAAAAGTGATATCTAATAAGGAAAGCTCACCTCAACGACAACTGCCCCTTAACAACCAAGTTGCTGAGTATGTTAGAAATATCCATGAGGATAAGAATGGGAATCTGTGGTTTGGCACTAATGGATACGGAGTTGCTCATTATGATGGCGAAAGGGTCGTCTATTACTCCATAGCGCAAGGATTTGCGGGTAATCAAGTTACGGGAATCACAGAAGACCAAGAGGGTAATATATGGTTCTCAACAAACCTCGGTATTGTCAAGTATGAATGGAGTACTAATAATCGAGAGAAGAAAAATTTTATTAGTTATAAGGAGTGGCCCACAAAAAAGCCACAGCAATTCTGGAGTATATATGCTGATAAGAGCAATAATATATGGGCAGGAGGGGCTTCAAAGATCTATCGATTTAATGGCATACAATGGGCTCCATTCGAATTGCCTAAGTTGGATCAAGTAACCGGAGAATTCATTACAGAGGCTACAACTTGGTCTATATCTGAAGATCACAATAGGCATCTTTGGTTTAGCACCAATGGACACGGAGCCTTCAGATATGACGGTCAACAATTTGTCCAGTTTACTAAAAAAGATGGCCTAACAGATGACAGCATTGATCATATACTACAAGACAAAAAAGGCAACATTTGGTTTGGCACTCGATTTGGCGGAATAAGTCGTTATGATGGAGATAGTTTTGTCAACTATACTTCCAGAGGTAGCATCGGCAACGACGAAGTCTGTGTAATCTATGAAGATCGCATGGGAGATATATGGTTTAGCTCTGAGGGTTTTGGAGTATATCGCTACGACGGAACCAACCTAACTAACTACGGCGAAAATAAAGGACTCAAGGTCAAAGCTGTACAAACAATCTATGAGGATAGTAAAGGCCGATTTTGGGTGGGTGGAGGAGGAGGCCTTTATCGATATGATGGACTATTTTTTAACCATGTGACACGTGATGGCCCATGGAATTAATAACTACATCTACTATGCCTAATATCGATGGGGGTGCCTCAGACTTAAATCGTTATATTGATATCCATGATCAAGAAAAGTCTGCGCAATAATGTAGTTAGATTCACTCTTACCATCATACTATCCTTGGCATATAGTGTTTTAAGAGAGACGGAGTATTCAACCCTGGTTAAACCGCTTCCAATCATTTTTTGGTTGATCGTGATTCTAAATTCTGACCGTATCAGATCCTCTCGATGGGTGATTGCAAGCCTTAGTTTGGCCCTAATTGGCGATATATTGTTAGATCTTGGCGATCAGTGGTTACAAGTGGGCTCCATTCCTTTTTTGATCTCTACCGCCTTGCTGGGATGGGCATTTCATAGGAGATTGATTCATAGCACCTCGAAGACAACCCTTAAGAAGAAATTTGTGGTGCTCACCCTAACTGGTATATCTTTTATCGTCCTATATCTATTTCTAATCAGTTACTCGACGGAAGCTGCTTTGATAGGAGGAGTTCTTTTTAGTATATCGGCGCTATTGATAACGGCCTCTCTCAACAATTTTTTGTTTAACTCAAGAGAGAAAGAAGTATATCTAATACCTCTTTTGGGTCTGGTGGGAGCCTGTGGGATCGTCTTAAATTATGTGTTTTATAGCATAGATCTATATGTCATGTCTATCCCGAGAGATGTGGTCATTCAGGTCTACTATTGGGGTACGGCACTCGCCACATGGAGCTTCCTTGACAGGACCGATCAAGACATGGCCTCATTAGCATCTAATTAATTGATCAAAATCAACCATTACTAATTATCTTACTTCATTACTGATATACTATGAAAAGCAACTCCCATAAGCAAATAGCAGCAAGACTCGCAGAATTACAAAAGGATGCTGCATTTCAATCATCCGTTGGAAATATCGCTCCTGGAAAATTTGAGAGATTAAATGATAATCCAGATTATGTATCTCGATTGAGATATACCGAAGTCTTGAGGGAATATGTGTATGATCCAGCGTTGATGAATCTAATACTCACAGATCCTGCGTTGAAGATGTCTTTTTTTAGATGCTTTGGTTATAAAGGGCAAATGGAATTTACCATCTATCCTAATGCTTGGATCAGGGATCTTCCCCTGCTTGATATAGGTAAAGGTGCCTACTTGGGTGACGGAATCGTATTAGGCACTAATCAGGTCAGTATCGATCAAAAATTCATCAATGTCAATACTATTAAAATTGGAGCCAATACCATATTTGATCAACGAGGTGCTGTAGGATATGAGACTGAGATAGGTAGTAACTGCAGTCTGAGGTTTGATGTAGCGATTGGCATCAAGTGCACCATAGGAGATAACACTTCAGTTGGAGAAAAATCCTTTATAGGCCACGGAACCAAAATAGGTAGCCAAGTAGTAGTCGGCCAAGGCTGCAGTATAGGAAATATGTGCATCATTGATGATGACATAACCCTTGACTTAGCCACAACGTTACCAGCGTTCAGCCATGTCAGCAAAGAAGGCATTACCAATTATCGCACCGAAGATGAGGTCTCTGCTTGATCGTCGATCTATTTCTCCTTCACCCAGATACCCAAAGATTCTGCTGAAATCATCAGTTCGTGCGTTTGGTTGGCATCGCTATTAATCCAGGGGTACATGACGGCCATCTCTTCATGTAGACTTACCTCATCAATAGTAGCAATACGTCGCCAAGTCCCCTCCGTCAACATGATATCAGTAAATACATGATCTTCCTTACCAGCATTGAGCAACACTAATATCCTGTCGTCCACAACATACCCAAGAGCACTCATAGACTCTGGCAATATCCATTGATAATATTGGTCAGGACTTTCGGACACTCTAAATACCTCGCCATAGTCAGACTTTCTGAACTGGTTCATCCCTTTCCAAAAATCCAGCATATTCTTATAATCATTGTGGTTATCTTCAGTTGGCCTCTGCCCTACTTGTTGCCAGATGAATTGATTTGCCTTACGATGATTATAGGTATCTCGATAACCATGCATATATAATTTGTAACCAGCATTGGTCTCTTTAATTACTTCCTGTAACGGAGCATGAGCCTTACTACGCATGATCTCCGAACCTCCATGTGTTACTATAGGTCCCAAGGTGGTATAGAGTAGCGTAACTGCGATTTTGTAGGCTGCTTGATCTACCTGTTGGCGCCCATCAAACTGTGGACCTCCAAACTGGTCTGCCAGAGCAAAGTTGTCATGGATATCCAGATATGATATGCCGCTAAGCGGGGTCTTGTCATCTCCAAAACTGTTAGACAAGCCCAGCATCACTTTATCTCTTAGTTTGAAATTTCCTCCTGGCCAGCCACGATCTAATTGATAATCTTTCAATTCAAACACAGGCCCCTTAAAGGCATTGCGAGTATCATCTTGAAAAAACGTAATCGGTGCATTGTCTTTATACCAGTCCCAATCAGGATTGTTCTCAAAATCTGGATCATTTGACCCTATCCAAGCCTCGCCATAAATTATAATATCATCGCCGAGAGCAACTTTTAGCGCTTTCAAGGTTTGTCGATCTATTTGCCCTGCCAGATCTATTCTAAATCCATCAACTCCAAATTCCTCTATAAAATACTTGCACTGATCTATGAGCCAACGCTGGACCATAGGCCGATTTTCAGTCTTGACCTCATTGCCATAAGCTCCTATATGTTTAAAATCTTTAGTGCGATAATAGTATTGTTGATCTATCCCATTAAAATTGAAAAACCATTCATTCCCATCCATATTTTCGCCAGTATGGTTGGGTACAATATCAATAATGACAGCGATGTCCTTGTCATGAAATGCCTGTACCAAGTCTCTAAATTCTACTCGCTCAGTACCAGGTTCAGTATTTTTAGTCCTATATCGAGATTCTACAGCCATAGCGAAGGTCGTGCGATATCCCCACTGATAGTTTTCTTCACTGATCCCTTGTTCTAACATATAAGGATCATCAGCAAAAGAGGCCTTCCAGTCATCTGTTGGGAAATGTAAATATTCCTGTACGGGCATCAGATGGACTACATTAATCCCAAGATCTATCAAATAATCAAACCCGATTTTCTCACCTCTTTCATTAGTCAATCCTTGCATCGTCATAGCAGTAAAGGTCCCTCTGATATCCTCAGAGACCGGCAACTGATCGGTAAAATCTTGTACATGAACCTCATAAGCGATGACATCTTCCATTTTAGGGATACCATTTTTGAGCGGTGTCGCAGGTCGTGTATTTCGCCAGATTCTACATCTACCCCATGTATCATCACTAACTCGGGCATAGGGATCATTGACCGTTTGATCGATTGTATCATAGTAATGATTACCTACTTCATTATATCCATAGATGCTAAAGTCATAGTACGTACCATGGAGATCCTCCTCTATCAAGACCTCCCATACTCCTTGATCATCCTCCTGCATCATATGACTTACCGATGGTTCGGAACTGGTGCGATCCTTATAAAAATGAAGTTGGACAGAGGTCGCACGTGGGGCAAATATTCTTATCGACGTCTTACCATCGACCACATTGGCTCCCAGTGTTTTATGAGAATATCTCTCTCTAAACCAACCATCAAAAGAGCAATGAGCTGTTAATCCCATCTTGGGGATACTCAAATAATAGACTCTCTTAATATCTATTGGGTCCTGGGTATAGATCATCGTGTTGGTCGCATCTTGCGGGAGTATAGCGCTTATATCAATGTTGTTTCCCTGAGCATCTTTTAAGATATAATCTGACTTATTCAGAGGCCTATCGATACTAATATTAGCCCATATCAAATGATCAGTTCTTATCTCTGCACGTAATTCAGCAACTTGTATATCTGGCATAAAAATGAGATTTCCTCCTTTGATGTTGGTCGCCTGATTAGGTGGTTCGAGCCACGATCCATCATCTATACGATACTTAAAAGGTGTTTGAGGATTGATGATGGAATAATCTTTATTAGCGATCTTAAGTTTCCATAATTGATCTTCTTTGGCCAAGCTCCACTCTGGATCATCCATATCTTGGGACCAAGACCTGAAAGCACCAGTCACCACTACTCTATCAGGTTGATGACCATAAATTTGAGGATCAAATACAAATGTCACACTATCTTGACTTAAACTGTAACCTTGTAAATAATCTTGACCCTGCAGGCTAAAACAACAGCTGATCAAGACTACTATATATGAGTAGGCAACAAAGGCACGTGGATTCATAAGTACAAATAAATAATATTGTGGCACATAGTGCCTAATAATAGTCTAATCCATTTTTGATAATTGACTTAGAATTATTTCTTCTCGCTATACATACAATCACAATTCAAAGGATCCATACTCTTTCGTAATACTGATGGTGCAGTTTTGCATACTATCCTCTAACCGTATAATACAACTCCGACCTTATCATTATTAGGGTTTCCTGCCTCTCAATGGGATAGGCAGGAATCTCGGAAGAACACCTGATAAGGCCTCGGACTTTATCTAAAAACGGTCAGTACATGTTTGACACCTTTACCCATCAGATAGATAAGATATTCCTATCTGTTATAGAAAACGCATTGAGCATGCTACACTAATTATTGGTTGTATCGGGTATTTATTTGAAATGCTTGATTCCTACGCTGCTATAGAGCTCATCAGCGTAATAGATCTTACCTCCCTTCATCGTCCACTCGACCTTTCTGATATCGCTGATATCCTCAACGGGATTGCCATCAATCATTATGAGATTGGCAGACTTACCAATGTCCACCGACCCCAATGTAGATGCGACTCCAGTGATCTCAGCGGACTTAATCGTAGCTAACCTCAGCACCTCGGCAGTAGGGATACCTGCCTGTACGTACAATTCCAATTCTCGGTGGTACAAAAAGCCCGGCAAGCCATCAGTCCCTGGCACCAATGCTACACCCTTTTCATACAAGTCATTGATAACCTCTAGCATTTTATCAAAACTGGCTTGATACAGTTCTTTTTGCGATTCATCTTTGGGCAGTCCTCCAGCATAATAGCTGCGCTGATTGATGACAGGAAATCTCTCTGCAACCATACCATATGTAGGACTCAATTCTCCTTTATTGGCAACGATCTTATTCTCAAAAATCGCCACTGTGGGATCAATGAGTATGTCCTTGTCTAATAGTAGATCCACAAAATCCGTATACTCTTGAGACTTCAGATCCAAAGATGCACTATGCTGAGCTGGCATCGTAAATCTCAGAGGTGTCCGTGTATCTATGGTATCAGACATGAAATTGAGCATCACCATGTTGATATGTTGGATCTCATTATAACCTTGATTGATCGCTTGTGTTGCTGTCATGAATGCCGGTATATGCCCACTCACCCTCATGCCCAATGCTCGAGACCGTTGTGTCAATGGTCTTACCCATTCAGGCCTTATAGAACTATATAGCTTGATTTGTTGGTATCCCAACCTGTGGTAGTCTTCTATCTCTGCCAACCCTTCCTCGAGAGTTTCTACCACGTTCCGACGATTGGCATAAGGGCCTGATCCATCGATTATGCCACAGAACGTTACTATATGTGGACCCAATATCTCGTTGTTATCAAATTGGGCTGCTAAGTTTTTGAGTTGCTTATTGTTAGCAAGGTCTCTAACTACTGTCACACCACCTGCCAAGTGCAGGAGTCCCCGAAACTTAGTATTGTGGGTATGCATATCAAACAATCCCGGCATCAATGTTTTGCCAGCCCCATCTATCAACATGTCCGCTTGATCTAGCGATCTGGGTTGGGCGTCTTGTATCTCCACGATCTTACCGTCCTTGATTATGACATCTTGATGAGTATGTATGATCCCCGACTTGGTAAAGACATTAACATCCTTAATGATCACCTGGTCTATATCGTGAGTCAACTCCTGAGCAATCAGCCTAAGACTTTCATTTTCGATACTGTCTTGGAGGTTTTTCATCTCTAGTCGCAGGTCTGCGAAGTCCTGCCGAACCACATGGCGATTCCCAGCAATTTTGCAGATCATGTCTTCTCCTTGCATCCAAAGATAACTCGGGTCCAATCCGAGCCCTTTAATGGCTATAAGGTCGAGAGCAACGTCATTAGATAATGTCAGGGAGATCTTCTTAATTAACTCCGCACCTCCTGTAGGAAAGAATGCGACGGTTCCATCTTTAGACCGCAACAAACACTGCGCAAGAATTTCATAAAAAGCTGGAGAGCCATCATGTCTAAAATATAGCTCATGGCCAGAGAAATCACCACTCTTAGTCCCCATTGGGTTATGACATGTCGCACTGGATGCATCACTGATCAAGTGCTCATCAACCGAGACTTTGGAGTAGTTTACCCCTTTGATGGTTTGAGAGGAGATGAAGTTATGTTCGTTTAATGTGATGGTTTCTTTCAATTCTGGACCTCGTCCTCGATCGGTATAGGTGTAAAAATATTTATAGCTGTGTTGGCCTGTAGTCCACTTTTCATAAGTGCCTGATAGGCTTTCTCTGAATACCACATCATATATTGTTTTGTCACCAGGTTTGCTATCGTTACAACTATAAATACCTCCGATCAAAAGCAGGAACAGGATCATTGAGTGCTGATATATCATTGACATACTCATGGTTATGACTTTAAGGTTTCACGATAAAAACGCAACCAGTTTTGGCCGAGGATTTTTTCAATGTCCCCAGTGCTAAATCCTCGTTTGCTCAGAAGCCTGGCTACATGTCGATATCGATCTGTTGTATCCAGTTCGGGAATCCATGGGGGCCATTGCACCTTATAAGTAGGCTTGAATCGTTTCAACCGTGGCAGATACCAGTTCTGATAGTTCGCCCCTGTAGCCTCCAAGCCCTGAATAGCAAAATCAGCTGCTAAACCAACATGATCGATACCTCCAACTTTTACAGCATGCACTACATGATCGACATAAGTCTCAAGAGTGGTATCTGTACCCAGATTAGGACCGATCATATATCCAAGAGAGATGATTCCTATAATTCCACCCTTGTCTGCCATCGCACGGATTTGATCATCGCTCTTAGCACGAGGATGGTCTCGATGGAGGGCCTCACACATGGAGTGATTAATGGATACAGGTGCCCTACTAAACTGTATACCATCATTGGTCGTCTGACGTCCACAATGAGATAGATCAATGATGATCCCCAATTCATTCATACGATCGACGACTTTGACTCCAAAATCTGATAATCCAGCATTAGTCCGTTCAGTACATCCATCCCCTATTACATTTCTATGATTATAAGTAAGTTGCATCCATCGGGTCCCGGCTTGAAAGAGCAAGTCCATATTGTCTATTGAGTTTTCAAGCATTGTGGTATTCTGAAAACCCAACATTACGGCCACCTTACTATTGTCTTTGGCGTTGACGAAGTCATCAGCGCTCGTAGCAAGTAATAGCTTATCAGGATTGTCCTTAATGATCTGATTCCATCCACTGAGATTTCTTAGTCCTCTCAAGAGGTTTCCTGAATCTATAGACGCATTGAATCCCGTATAACCAGATTGTTTCAAGGCGGCGAAGGAGTCCTGATTCCAATTGCGTGCGATAATGATTCCATCAATGACGATAGCTTTGTCATATAATTCATCTATATCTTTTGCCGTCTTCTTTTGCTCATCACGATAAGTCCGGGCAAGGCCAGGGATCAATGGTGTTGTCAGCAGTGCGCTTCCTGCCATCATGTGAGTAAAATTTCTTCTTTTCATTGAGATGAGTATTGATTTGGTCCAGCTTATACAGTCAGTCTCTCAGTAACTTACAGATTTATAGTCACAATTGAGGTATAGCCAATCTTGAAAATCCCCGAAACTATCGTAAAAAGAACTCCACAATAGGACTGTTCAGAATGAATAAGAGTTTTATCCATCGTGCAGAACTTATTAATATTATCATCGATATTGTGATAAATGCAACGCTCATATGGCTCCTTCAACAGCTCTTTACATGCAATTATTGACTATCTTTTGTTTTATAGTATGTGCAACATCATGTAATCAATCCGAATCGAAAACGAATACCAAGGAAATCTCTGCTCCAATAGTGGAACCCATTACTTTAACATTGGAAGAAGCCAATCGTCTCTCAGCCCTCCCACTACATTGTATCCAGCAACCCCTACCCTATAAGTCTGGAGTAGTAATTGCAAAAGAAGAAGATCTGGCGATGCCTCAGGATCATCATCCAGCGTTTTATGGATGTTTTGATTGGCATTCGGCGGTACATGGACATTGGTCTTTGGTTTATTTGTTGAAGCGATTCCCAGCGTTGGAGGACAGGACATTAGCGCTTGGCATGTTGCAGGAGAATCTAACAGCGGAAAACATTGAAAAAGAAGTGGCTTACTTCTCACTGAACAAAGAAAGTAAATCATTCGAGCGGACCTATGGCTGGGCCTGGCTGCTCAAGCTAACAGAAGAATTATATACTTGGGATGACCCAATAGCTCAGCAGTTATATAACAACCTTATTCCCTTGTGTGATTACATCGTCAATGCATATATAGATTATTTACCAAAGTTGGTCTATCCGATTAGAGTAGGGGAACACTCCAATACGGCGTTTGGGTTGAGTTTTACTTATGATTATGCCCAAACCTTAGCTCATGATGATTTAAAATCAAGTATCGAAAAGCACGCTAAACGCTTCTACCTCAATGACCGAGCATGTCCTATTTCTTGGGAGCCCAGTGGTTATGACTTTCTATCACCCTGCCTGGAAGAACTGAATATTATGAGAAAGGTACTGGATGATACTGCTTTTGCCGAATGGTCACAAGCTTTTTTGCCCTCCCTTTTTTCGGGACAGCTTGATCTTGAACCTGGTCGCATTTTGGACAGGTCTGACGGCAAGCTTGTGCATTTGGATGGATTGAATTTTTCAAGAGCCTGGTGCCTCTATAGTCTTAATGACTGTAGTTATTGTAGAGGACTGGCTGACGAGCATCTCAACTATTCACTGGAGAAGATAACTGATGGTGATTATGCAGGACAGCACTGGCTTGCATCATTCGCCTTATACGCCTTCAGTCAGCAGCCTGATAATTAAGTAAACTCACAAACTGAGACGATAGATTTCTTAAAGATGGGATGACCGATAAGTAAATGAACATGCACGGAGTGGCAGAGGATACTAATTCATGATTCATGAATCATGAATCGTTGCTATCATAGGTGTTCATACTCGATATATAATCACTTGGTAAGTATCAACA
>CAZJHC010000095.1:2324-11842 GCA_964545645.1 uncultured Saprospiraceae bacterium | reverse complement strand
GTGTTAAATAGTAAATAATAAGTAATGTCAGATTACTCATACGTATTTAATGCTCACCCTTCCTATATAGACTCCATGTACAAAAAATATTTGACAGATCCTGACTCTGTTGAAGATGGATGGAGGTCGTTTTTTCAAGGATTTGAGTTTGGTCAAAGTAATGGTCACGAGTCCAGCTCTAAAGGGCACATTTCTACATCGTCAACGAGTGATAATCTCGAAGGAGAGTTTGGAGTCATGTCCATCATTCATGGATTTAGAGATAGGGGACACTTGTTGTCTACGACTAATCCCATAAGACAGCGCAGAGATCGTCGCCCTCATTTAGATTTGGCAGATTACAAATTGACTGAGAGTGATCTAAATAAAACATTTAGTGCAGGCAATGAGATCGGGCTAAGCAAGGCCACATTACAAGAGATCATTGATAAATTACAAAGAATATATACAGGCAATATCGGATTTGAGTATAGTCATATCGAAAACCGAGCAAAGAAAATGTGGCTCCGAGATCAGATTGAAAATCGTCCCTTAGACAGTTCATATGGTCTTAGTCATGATAAAAAGAAAAGGATACTTCAAAAGCTCAACGGAGCGGTAGGCTTTGAGAGCTTTTTAAATAAAAAATACGTAGGACAAAAGCGATTTTCCCTTGAAGGTGGCGAATCTATAATACCGGGGTTGGATGCCATCATCCAAACTGGTGCTGCCAACGGAGTAAAGGAAGTGGTGATAGGAATGGCTCATAGAGGACGCCTCAATGTGTTGGTTAATATCATGGGTAAGACTTATGAACACATATTTAACGAGTTTGAAGGTAATGCGATACCAGAACTCAGTTTTGGGGACGGAGATGTCAAGTATCATCTCGGATATAGCTCTATAGTAAATACCGAAAGTGGCCACGAAGTACATCTTAAATTGGTGCCGAACCCGTCCCACTTAGAAGCAGTTAACACGGTGGTGCAAGGCTTTTCAAGAGCCAAGGCGGACCTCCTCTACGATAGCGACTTTGATAGCATACTCCCTATATTGATACATGGCGATGCTGCTATTGCAGGCCAAGGAATCGTCTATGAGACAGTTCAGATGAGTCAATTAGAAGGCTATTATACTGGGGGCACCATCCATATGGTGATCAATAACCAAGTAGGATTTACTACTGATTTTGATGATGCTCGATCCTCTACTTATTGTACTGGGGTGGCTAGTTTGATCCAGGCACCAGTGTTTCACGTCAATGGGGATGACCCTGAGGCCTTGGTTTATGCTGTCGAGCTTGCTACGGCCTATCGACAAAAGTTTAATAATGATGTCTTCATAGATATGGTATGCTATAGAAGACATGGACATAATGAAGGTGATGATCCTAAGTTCACTCAACCCGAGATGTATAAGTTCATCAACTCGCATAAAGACCCTCGAGAACTCTATGTCGCCAAGCTGTCAACCTCCGGGGACGTAGATCAGACGATGGCTAAAGAAATGGAGAAGAGCTTTTGGAATGAGTTGCAAGAGCGTTTGGATGAGGTCAAGCAAAAACCATTACCATATACATATCAAGAACCAGAACAGGACTGGCGTAAACTAAAGAAAACGACAGATCCTAAAGATTTTATGAAGTCTCCCAAGTCTGGTGTTTCGAAGGCTAAGATAGATAAGATCATCAAACACTTGATGTCTTATAGAGATGGCTTTACACCATTGAGCAAGATTCATAGACTTCAAAAAGGAAAGCAGAAACTCCTCGATAGAAAAAAGGTGGATTGGGCCATGGCAGAATTGATAGCCTATGGATCGATTTTGTTGGATCAAACCAATATCCGTATAAGTGGTCAGGATGTCAAGAGGGGAACATTCTCTCATAGACATGCTGTGTTTTTTGACGCTAAGACTTATGAACCATACAATCGATTTACTGGATTAAATGACAAGCAAGGAAAGTTTGAGATTTATAACTCCTTGTTATCAGAGTTTGGTGTTCTTGGATTTGAATATGGTTATTCATTGGCGTCTCCCAATGCCCTTGTAATATGGGAAGCACAGTTTGGAGACTTCTATAACGGCGCTCAGACTATGTTAGATCAATTTATCATGGCGGGAGAGAGCAAGTGGAGACGTATGAGCGGTTTAGTTATGTTGTTACCTCATGGATATGAAGGCCAAGGTCCAGAGCATTCCTCAGCAAGACTTGAGCGTTTTCTTCAAGCTAGTGCAGAGTACAACGTGACCGTGGCCAATATTACTACACCTGCTAACTTCTTTCATGCCTTGCGAAGACAACTGACTAGGCCTTTCAGAAAACCACTAATCGTGATGTCACCAAAATCATTGTTCAGACATCCCGAGTGCGTATCAGATATCTCTGAGTTACAGACTAATAACTCTTTTCAAGAGGTCATGGATGATCAGGAGGCCGATGCTAAAAAAGTAAAGACCCTAATCCTATGTACGGGCAAAGTCTATTACGACTTGTTAGCTAAAAAGAAAAGTGACAAAAGAACAGATACGGCTATCGTCCGCTTGGAGCAATTATATCCTTATCCTCAAGATCAAATAGATGCTATCTTTAAGAAGTATAGTAAGGCTACAGTAAGATGGGTACAAGAGGAACCACTTAATATGGGTGCTTGGCAATACTTGATAAGCTTTTGGAGGGATCCATCGATAGAGTTTGTAGGACGAAAAACGAGTGCATCACCAGCTACAGGATTCAAAAAAGTGCACGATCAGCAGCAAAAAGATCTGGTAGAACAGGCATTCGCATAGAGCGTCGACTGTTTACTACTTAACGAAAAACCGATCTTAATTCTTCGCCAATCTTTATGTCTGATATGGCATTGTTACCATTGATAGCCCCTCCAGACAAGAGCAAATCTTCATAGGCTTGATAATTGGGCCACGGAGATTTAAATCGTGGAAGGCTGTCTGTAGCATTTGTATAAAAATCCCATTGCCTGACCAAGCTCATTTCTTCGTCAACATAGACGATGTATTTATTTTGTGGAGTGACACCTACATCGGAGAATGTTAACGCTAACAGATTTGACTGCTCACCAAGTAGTGTAGTGTCTTGGCCAGCATAAGTCAACCGTACGCCAGAGTCTTTTAATTTGAATGGCATGAATAGCCAATAACTATCATTAATCCACATATTTTTGGCTTGCTGGAGATAGTGATTGATACTATCTACGTCCTCATATATGACACCACTTCTTGATACCATGCCTGTCATATCTTCTATATTAAGGTCATATTGTAACTCTTGACCCGGGATATCGATATGTACCCTTTGATTCATTTTGTCCCACGTATGGGTTCGTCTTCCAAAGAATGTCCACTGCACTGGCCCCATATTATCCCAAGCATTGCGACCGCCCATAGCCATCATGACCTCATCAGCTATAGTAATCGCTTGTGCATCTGATTCTGATAGGTTAAACCCTTCGGCATGTGGATTAGCGTTATGACTGATGACATCCGATGATGATCTTTGATCACAACTAATCAGTATCAGGAGGCACAATATTAAAATGGGAAAAATTTTCATTATTCTTTGATGATTTTAGTGAGTATTACCTGGTTTTCGGTTGTCGCCCTTATCACATACAGTCCTGCAGAGTGAGAACTTAGGTTTATTTGTTCCGTTTTTTCTGGGTCTACTTTCTGCCAGATGAGCTGACCAGTTATGTCTATGATCGCTATATGATCTACCTGGATATCATCATATGATACATGCACTATATCATCGGTAGGGTTGGGATAAGTTATAAGCAAGTCCGAATCGAGTAAGATGTTTCTTGTAGGTACAGTATGATCGACGAATGACAATAGCCAAGGTACTCCTGTTTGCAATGCAGGTACAATACATTGACTATGATCTAATGGGGTATCCATCTCCACATTCATAGAAGTAACATCGAAGGCATTATTTTCTTGCATAACGCTATCGGCGATAATAGAATTACGAAATGGTACTTGATCATCACCTTCACAGTAAAGTATCAACATGGGTGCTTCAGGCTTCCAGTCATATACATCATATGCTCTAATTGCCACGTTAAATGGGTGATCAGGCTCTGTTCTGATGCTATTGAGAAAATCCTCATTAAAGATAAATCCAGGAAACGAACCCCCAAATTCTCTCTCCAAAATGGTCAGCAATTGAACATTGAGCGCCCCTAAGCCATCACCACTCTCAGCAAATGGCCTAATTACATCAATAAACTCTGGCCTAAATGGATCCGCAAGGCTTTCAAACAAATCTGGATTGATGGTCCAAAGAGACAATGTCGAATAAACCAAATATGATGGAAAAAAAAACTCTTCATCCGAAAAAGCGATATCGAGCATAACTCCAGATATATCATAGGGTCCACTCATCGGAAGGGAGGCGGTGACAGTGAGTTCATTGGATAATTGTTCTTGTATATATCTATGTGCTGACATGGCTGCATGGCCTCCTTGGCTATAACCTGTGATAAACAATTGATCTGTGTATACTATCGACTCAGCATCTAAAAATGATTTTGTGGCAGAGAGCATGTCGATCATAGCTCGAGCTTCAGTATCAGGATCCACATATGGATGGAAGCCTCGTGACGTGCCAAGTCCTATATAGTCGGGAGCAAATGAGATGAATCCCAAGGTAGAAAATGCCGCAGCTAATAAGTACTCTTGTCCATTTTGATTGGACGGTACCGCATTTGGTCCATCAGTAGTTCCATGCTGGTAATTAATGATAGGCAATGGTCCAGATATGGTGTCAGGCAATATTAATAATCCACTAGCAGTATCTGGCAGGTTATCAGATCCAATAGTTGTATAAGTCATACGATATAGATCAACCCCAGTTAAGATCTCTATATCTGGTAAAAAAGTACCTATAATGACTGCAAACGTGGCTTTGTTAAGATTGCCTTCAAAGCTTACATCAACTACCTCTTGTGAGTAACCTTTAAAACTTGATAACAATACCAATATGATGAACAAATGCTTCATTGCTGCATGTTTTTTGATGAGTATCGCATTAAGAAACATTCGTTAAAGTTAGTACTTATATGGCTTTGATGACAATAGCACTGGCTCCGCCACCTCCATTGCACAATGTTGCTAGTCCTATTTGCTTTTCCTTCTGTTGTAGCGCATGAACTAATGTGGTAATAATCCTGGCTCCTGAGCATCCCAGAGGATGACCCATAGATACGGCTCCTCCATTGATATTCATGATATCTTCTGAGATATTGCACGTCTTGGCAAAAGCCATTGCGACCGCTGAAAATGCTTCATTGACTTCAAATAAATCAACATCTGTCATCTTAATACCGGCTCTGCTGAGCGCCTTAGGTGCTGCAATAGTTGGGGCTGTTGTGAACCACTGCGGTTCATGAGCCGCATCAGCATAAGATATAATCTCTGCCATCGGAGTCAGGTTGTATCTTTTGACTGCATCCTCACTGGCTATTACGAGGGCCGCAGCACCGTCATTGAGCGTAGAAGCATTAGCAGCGGTAATAGTACCGTCTTTATTAAATGCTGGCCTGAGTTTTGGGATCTTATCAAATCTGACATTTTTATATTCCTCATCTTCAGTCATCACAATAGGGTCTGATTTGCGCTGAGGGATAGACACCGCAGTTATTTCGTTTTCAAACAAACCTTTAGTAGTTGCAGCAGCGGCTCGTTCATAAGACCTTATAGCATATCCATCCTGGTCTTCACGGCTGAATCCATACTTGATTGCGGTAGCGTCACCACAATGGCCCATAGCCTGATGATCATAAGCGTCAGTCAACCCATCTTTTTGGAGACCATCAACCAAGTTGACACCACCATACTTGTTACCCCACCGGAGTTTGGGGGCATAATAAGGGACATTGCTCATACTTTCCATGCCACCTGCTACGATAATATCTGCCTGACCAAGGGCAATGGCTTGAGCAGCAAACATCACAGATTTCATGCCCGAGGAGCAAACTTTGTTGATGGTAGTAGCAGGGACAGTATTGGGTATTTGTGCTCCCAATGCTGCTTGTCTTGCTGGAGCCTGGCCTAGGTTGGCTTGACACACATTTCCAAATAGGACTTCCTCGACAACCTCAGGGCTAATACCTGCAGCAGTAAGAGCTCCAGTGATGGCCATTGAGCCCAATTGTGGAGCTTCAAATCCTTTTAAAGCACCACCAAAACTACCCATAGGGGTTCTTTGAGCGGAAACTATGTAACTTTTTTTCATTAGATATACTTGATTGTTTCTACTATCTACACAAGAGATTAAATTTGTAGATCGTTTTAACTTTTTGTTTAGACTACTTAGAGATTATTTAAATGCTCACCCTTAATGGGTTTCGTCTTACAAATAAATAGAAATCACCAGTGAATATCGATAAAATCAGGTAAGTCGCTAATAAAAAATGCCATATGAATAAACTTGGAATGAACTTAATCAGAATTTGTATAGTGCTCACAGTTACCTTATACGGGCCCAAAACCGCATATGGACAGATAATGCAGGAAGAAAGTATGGTGATGTATATGAAGGCTAATGTACTCTATGAAACAGGTAGATATGATGAAGCTGTAAGAATGTATAATCGAATCATCAGTGCTGATGACAGTTTTGTCAATGCCTATATGATGAGAGGGAAGGCCAAGTATAAACTCGGAGCCTATAAAGGAACTAAGAGTGACTTGCTAACATACATTGATAGATTAGGAGTAACTAAGGAGGTGATCCGACTTATGATTGATACGGAGTATAATCTTGAAAATCTGAAGGCTGCGACTAACTATAGTAATACAGCCATAGAGCTGGATCCTTATGATGGAAATTTATATCATCAGGCTGGACTTATAGCACTTGATGATGGCAGGAAAAACGACGCATGCGAGAGTTTTGCCATAGGAGCGTCGTTAGATCATGGAAAGTCATCAGACATGTTTAAAAGCAAGTGTTATGGCTACGTTGTAAAGACTCCAAGAGCCCCACAAAATGACGATGAAGAAATGGTTGAGAAAGGGTCCGAGGTTGCCTCATTGGAAGATGACAGAGACATATTTACCGAAGATCAGGGACCTTCAGTTGAGTTTGAAGATGATAACCCAATTGATTATAATGCGGTACAAGAGATTAAGGTAGATGATAACCTAAGTATTGAGATAGCAGAAGGCTTAGGTAACCGCAATGTAGAAGACAAGCCCAATATCTTCATACTCTCTACAGAGGATGGAGTTGTCATCATAGATGTGTGTGTAGATAGTGACGGCAAAGTAACAGAAGCCAATTTTAATAGAGATGAATCATCTTTATTCAGATCGTCCTTGACATCACTAGCGCTTCGCAAGGCTAAAGAATTCATATTTATCCCATCTTTAAGAGAGGAGCAATGCGGCAAATTACACTTTAAGATTAAGGCTTAATATCGTATTGTACCTGTGAGATATAAATCACAACTGCCACTAATTAGGGTCCTGTCGCCTAGGTGGTGACAGCTGAAATATCCACCACGAGCACTGCATTGATGCCCTCTTAAATAACTCTTGCCCAAGCGTTGAGACCAATAAGGGGTGAGTGTTGTGTGAGCGGAGCCAGTGGCTGGATCTTCATTTATACCTGATTGTGGATAAAACGCTCTACTGACAAAATCATAATCTCCATCATCAGCAGCACTTACGATAACTCCTCGCATCTTAATCTTATGCATCGCATTGAAATCTGGTCGCATCTCTCTAATAACCTGCGGGCTATCATATATTAATAATAAATCGTCACGACCTTTATAAACCTCCGCAGGAGTAGTCCCAAAGATTGAACCATATTCTATCATGATGTTCTCATTTAGAGCAATTTGGTCCGAAGGGAAGTTTAGTTCATAGAGATGATCCTTCATGGTCACAGTTAGACGTCCAGATCTCGAGGCAAAAGAAATGACTGTACTATCTATATGCAGTATCTCGAACTGAATAAAGGCGCAAGCCAAAGTAGCGTGCCCGCAAAGAGTAACTTCTGTGGTAGGTGTGAACCATCTTATTTCAAAATCTTCTTGATCATGAGGTACAGTAAAGGCTGTTTCGGATAAATTATTTTGTTGAGCAAGGGCTTGCAATACTTTGTCAGAGGGCCATTCTTGTAGAGGTATATATGCTGCCGGATTCCCCGTGAATGCACCTTTTGTAAATGCATTGGCTATGTATATTTTGGATTGGCTCGTCATGATTTCTCCGGGTTATCTACATAATTATGTAAAATACCTTGCAAAGTCTCTTTTTACGCTCTTGATTTTTATAATAGCACAACCTCTTTTCGAAAATTTAAGTCTTTATTTGTGGCAACCCTATCTAAGTTTTGGATTCTCCTAAACTTTTATGCCAATTGATTTAATCTCCGGCTTTGAGTGTCTCTTAAAGGACTACTCTACAAGGTCATTGCTAAAATTTATTGAGATTTAATTTATTGAGGATGAAAATCAGAGTTGCTTTTTTCGTGTTGGTATGTTGCCTGTTTACCAGTGCACTTTATTCATACAGTACCATAGATATAAACTATGAAGACTGTCATGAATTTTTTGAAGATAAAGATAAGGACGGTGTCAGCGATGACAAAGACAACTGTCCTTGGACGTATAATCCTGGTCAGGACGATTCTGATCATGATGGTCTTGGGGATGTTTGTGATGACGATGATTGTGGATGTGACAGTGAAAGACAAATGATCTATGTCTGCCAAGACAATAAAACACGCAGAGTCAATTGCAGCGCCTTAAGCGACTACAACACGTTTTGTGGTCCTTGTGAGACAGCACGACATGAGTCAAATTGTCAAACACAATGCGCTCCTGGAGAGGATGGGAGAATCGTGTTTTGTATTATACCTGGTAACCCGCAGAATTTAAGGACTGTCAGCGGAACCTGTGAAGAGCTGGAAGACTATTTTAATGAGGATGGTACATTTGTTAATGCCAATAATCAATGTGGTCCATGTGAGTGTGCTATGATTGGTGATTTAGATACTGATGGAGATGGCGTCTGTGATGGACGAGATGAGTGTCCTGATGATCCTAATAGGGTGACTGCAGGAATGTGTGGCTGCGATGATCAAGATTCTGACAAAGATTGGGTCTGTGATAGTGAAGATATTTGCCCTGGATGGAATGATAAGAATGATGATGATGCAGATGGTGTGCCTAATGGTTGCGATATCTGTCCTGGCTCTGATGATAATGCGGATATGGATGGCGACGGTATTCCTGACGGCTGTGATAGCTGTATGATGGGCGATACTGACAATGACGGTGTTTGTGACAATGTCGATGTTTGTATGGGTTCAGATGATAGAGTTGATACTGATGGCGATGGGATTCCTGATGGCTGCGATGATTGTGTCGTAGGTGATGCTGACAGTGATGGCGTCTGTGACGATGTTGATATCTGCCTCGGATTTGATGATAATGCGGATATGGATGGTGACGGTATTCCTGACGGCTGTGATAGCTGTATGATGGGCGATACTGACAATGACG
>CAZJHC010000095.1:0-2224 GCA_964545645.1 uncultured Saprospiraceae bacterium | reverse complement strand
CGGATATGGATGGTGACGGTATTCCTGACGGCTGTGATAGCTGTATGATGGGCGACGCTGATAACGATGGCGTTTGTGACAATGTCGATATTTGTATAGGATTTGATGATAGGATTGATACAGATGGTGATGGTATCCCTGATGGCTGTGATACATGTACCGCAGGGGATGCTGACAATGATGGTATCTGTGATGATGTCGATATCTGCCCTCAAGGTAGAAATGACTTAGATCTCGATCTAGATGGTGTACCTGATGCTTGTGATCCTTGTCCTGTCGATTTCTTTGATGACTTTGATGGTGATGGTATCTGTGACTCAAGTGACAGGTGTCAAGGCTCTGATGATAATATAGATACAGATGGAGATGGCATCCCTAATGGATGTGATGCTTGTCCTAATGATGCGGGTGGCGATAGCGATGGTGATGGTATCTGTGATAGCAATGATATATGCCCTAATGGAGATGATACCATAGATAATGACAGCAATGGTATCCCTGATGCTTGTGAGTCATCATATTGTGAGGTGCAGGGCAATAGTCAATATGAGTGGATAGAAGATGTCAAGCTTGACGATGTTTTTAATCCATCAGGAGATAATGGTGGCTATGCCGACTTCACCAATGTTTCTATTACGGCTAACAGAGGTAGTTCTATAGAAGTATGGATAACATCGGGTTTTACGGATGATGTCTGTGCTCTCTCACACTATGCATATATTGACTGGAACAATGATGGTGACTTTGATGATTTGGACGAGTTTGTATTTTTAACAAAGTCCAGGCGAGAAACTGGAGCAACAGTAACTATTCCAAATCATGCAGTGACAGGCTCATTGCGTATAAGACTCATTGTTGCTTATGGACGTGTAGACAATGCCTGTGATACTTGTATCGATGGAGAGATAGAGGATTATACATTAATTGTTGCAGATGATGATACCACGACCACTACAGGACAAACGACCAATGCGAGCAATGCAGTTCGAGCAAGTGTAGAAATCGTCCCTAATCCAGTACAGAAAGGTACAGATATCAGAGTCAGAGTTGAAGGCGAAACAGATACAAGAGCCAATGCATTAATGATAGACCTCGATGGTAACTTTATAAGTCGTACAACGATTAGCAATGGGACTAACTTGATCAGCACCAGAGGTCTCAGAGCAGGCATTTATATCATAGAGTACAACTCTAATGGGGCAACTGACCAAACAAGAGTAATCATACAAGACTAATCAAGAAGTTAATTAGATCCTCGTGATCCAATAATTTTAGCAAGAAGGCATGTGGCTTTAGTCACATGCCTTTATTAATTAAAAAAGCCTGAAGGGTTAGCTTCAGGCTGTCATGCTGTAATAAAAGGTGTTCTTATAAGGCAATTGATTGCTCTGTACTTATGACCACAGATATCAATGGTAGTCACACATAGGAGTGTTAATTAACATATGGTGAGAAAAGCAATGCTTTAAGAATCAAGAATAACAGAGGGATGGTTGAGATTCAAAGCTTGAAAAGTTAAAAGTAAAAAACCCTTGTAAATCAATGACTTACAAGGGTTATAGTAGCGGCGACAGGACTTGAACCTGTGACCTTCGGGTTATGAGCCCGACGAGCTACCAACTGCTCCACGCCGCGATATTATATTTTATAATGTCTCAAGGTTGATATCCTCAAGAGCATGTTTTGACTTTTCAAAAGTGGTTGCAAATATACGTTTATATCATGCTTTGTGTAATGAATAATGAGATTAATAAAAGAAAAGTTCCCTGACTGCTGTACTATCCATTTTTTAATGCTTTATCGGCCTCTTTCAGCAACTCTTCTAAGCTGTTTCCTCCTTCTGTTTTTGTTTCGATAGTACTTGGAGCTTGTTCAGTTGAACCTTTAGTCTCTAATTGTTGCTTTAGCTGATCTATAAGTACATTTTGGCGATGTATCGTCTCCTGTTGTTCATCGATGGTTTCTGTTTGTTGATTGACCTTATCAAGTAGCTTTTCTATACGCTCTTGGATATCTTTGTCTATTGTTGATATTGGATGATCAGACTCTATAGTGGTTGGATTATCCTGAGTAATATCTTCTACTTTGCTCCTGATGTCATCCCATTTGCCAGACTCCATAAGATATTGTGAACCAAAATAGGCGAGTGGAACGAAGATGATAAGGAAGAATAAAAATCTTGAACATCCAGTAGCTTTATATTTTGCTATAATCAGTTATAGTT
>CAZJHC010000094.1:0-11899 GCA_964545645.1 uncultured Saprospiraceae bacterium | reverse complement strand
ACTTTACAAAGCCCTATATTTTGCCACCAACCACCTAATGTTGAATTATCGGTAGAATAAACATAACCCATTCCTCCTAATGCCGCAGTAACCAATTTATCTTGTAATTCTGGATTAGTATCAAAATAGTCTCTCACTAACATGGCTAAAAGAAATGACCCTTGCGAATGCCCGGCAAGAATGATTTTGTTTCCATTATTATAGTTGTCTAAGTAATTTTGAAAAGACGTCTTAATATCAGAATAGGCTTCTATTAAACCTGTTGCCCGTTCTTCGTCTGAATGAAAAGGACTTAAAAAAGAAGCTGGCGTGGCTTGTCTGTATTTTGGCGCATAAAAGCGACCGTACTTTGCTAATAATGCTCCCTGAGCCAAAATCGAAAGACCTATAAAATTAGTATCCTGATTATCAATTGCTACAGTACCTGGTACTGTAGGTGGGTTGTCAAGATGGGTTGGGTGAACCCAAAACACATCTATACCTGTATCTACAGTGGCATTATTGCTAAATTCAACCATAGAACTGATCCTTAAATTGTCATCTATTACTGCAATGTCTAAATCATAAGATTCTAAAAAATTAATCAGTTGATTGGGATGAAAATACCAATTGGTCATACGGTCATAGTTGATGGTTGAAACAGGAACCTCAATAACATGAGGCTCAAATGGTTGTTCCTCTTGATCTGATGAACAAGAGACTATAAAAAGTAGAAGTGTATAGATCAAGAGATATTTCATTTCTTGGGGTTTTGATGGTTCTTAGACTTTTTTTAGCTAGAATAGTTTAATGGTACTTCAGGATTGTTTAACGTAAATAATCAATACCAGTATATGTTGTGGTAAGTATCCAATTAGATATACTCATACAGATCTGTAGTCTGTTATCTAAATTGAAGCATGTGCCTGGGAGCACGATATAACGCACTTTCAACTTCTGGATTCAAATGGATAGACCAGCTTAATTTGTCTACGAATTAGATCCATACTACGGGACAGATTAAGGCTAAACTGATGAGGTATTATATCGGATATGAGTCTATTGTCAGATAGACATCGATGACACTCTAATATTTCATATTTATATCCAAGGCATGGGTCTTCAAAATGCCATGTTCTTACCTCTTGTCCATCTTGATGTAGAGATATCTGTTTAGTCTCATGCCAACGGCGATGCATTATGATTCTTCCTTTGTCACCACTGATAAGGGCCTCTGTGTTAGTGTCTGATAGTATCGTGGAGTATTGACTTGATGCACATCCATCGTCCCAGATCATTTGAACCATAGTAGTTGCATCCACACCTGTATCCGTCATGATGCTATAGGCATGTAGGTGATTCGGAGTTCCTTTGAGCAGGTGTGTTAAGAACAAAGGGTAGATACCGATATCGAGCAGAGCACCTCCTGCCAGATTAGGGTTATACATTCTCCCTTGAGGGTCATAAGGTGCCTTAAAACCAAAATCAGCCTGGATGAACTTGATGTTTCCTATAGCGCCTTCAGATATGAGTTGCTGGACCTTGATGGTCGCAGGTAAAAATGCGGTCCATATAGCCTCCATTAAGAATTTATTATTGTCTTGAGCACATTGGATCATTTCCTCCGTCTGAGTTGCATTGACCCCGATGGGTTTTTCGCACAAGACATGTTTATTATTGTTCAGACAGAGCAAGGTATTGGTATGATGACCATGGTGCGGTGTGGCTATATAAATGATGTCCACCTCATCACTTTTGGCAAGTTCTTCATAGCTCCCATAGCAATAAGGAATGTTGTATTGTTCGCCAAAATGCTGTGCTTTTTGGATAGATCGAGATCCAACAGCTGCGATCTTAGCGTCTTTGACAAGTTTTAAATCCTGGCAAAACTTACCAGCTATTTTCCCCGCTCCCAGTATTCCCCATCTAACCATTATTTGACTATGATATTGGGATTGTGTCTAATCGGAAAGTTGCAACTATTGGCGATAAAACACATAGCATGAGCTTGTTGATGCAATTGATTGGCTATGGTCACGTCGCTTGATGGCGATATAGTAACCGTGGGCAAAAGCACGACTTCTGAAAAGGCACCTGAACCGTCCTCTTTTTCCATCAAGTTACCTTTGGGAGTGTCGGTATATTCTAATACTATGATGTCATTGACAGAGCATAGATGTAAGTACCACAGCATGTGACAGCTCGCTATAGATGACAAAAAGAGCTCTTCAGGATTATACCTGTCTTTATCACCTCTGAAAGAAGGATCTGAAGATCCTAATATCTCTATGCTCTTGTTAGTGCCAAGGATCGTATGATTACGAGAGTATGATCTATAATCGAAGGTGCCGCTACCTTTGTTGCCTGTCCACTCGAGAGAAATTTGATAGTCATGTTGCTTCATATTTGTTTATTTGATACTGATCACAATAATCTAAATAAGGTAGTAAGAACTCTGAATCTACATCCATTCCTGATAGGATACAAGCAATCTCTTGCTTTGATGTGGAGGTAGTTGGATTGATTTGAGTCTTGAGATGATTGACGGTGCCGTGATGTCCATCTATTATACGTACCGCCTTGGGAAGTATTTTTTTGAGCATTGGTTTAAAGTATAAAAAGTGCGTACACCCTAATACTATCGCTGCTACCTCGTTTATGTTGACGGAAGCTATGATAGAGTTAATGGTGCGTTGGATATTGGGCGTGATGAATTCAAATTTCTCAGCAGCGGTGACCAATGGTGATGCCGGTACTATCACAAGTCGTTCGGACAAGTTTAATTGTTGGGATAAGGATTTAAGCTTTTGTTCTTTTAATGTCAACTCCGTAGCCCATAGTACGATTTTTTTGTCTGTATCGATGTGGCTTGCTAGCTTGATAGCAGGCTCCATTCCAATGATCGGGAAATCATACTTCTGTCGGAGCGCAGTGACAGCAATACTTGTAGCTGTATTACAAGCGAGTACCAATGCCTTAACTGTGGTATGGTCAATAGAGTCTATACATCCGGTCACCATATCGAGGACTTCGCCAGAGGACTTAATACCATAAGGAGCATTAAGGACATCCGCATAATAGATAAAATGTTCATTGGGTAACTTCTGTAAAGCCATATGCAGCAATGTGATACCTCCAACACCAGAGTCAAATATATATATTGACTTATCGCTCATTGGTTTGTGTTGCTTTGAAACGGACCTCATTTTTTGGCTGAGAAAGTATGGTGTTGACGGCATCCTGGATATTCATATGATGATGATCAGGATTGTTGAGTAATCCGCTCTTATACAGGATATCCCTCACTGGCCCAATGGCTCTTGCGATATGAAAATTAATATTGCGATGCAATAACCACTCATTGACTTCTTCTACAGTTTTAACACCTGAAGAATCCATACGATGAATATTGCCTGCATCCAGTACGAAATTCTGTAATTCTTGAGAACTATCGAGGATATGAGCCTCTATAATCTCTTTGAAGTAATTACAGTTACCAAAAAATAATTGATCATCAAATCTTAAAATCAATATGCCCGGCAGCTCTTCTGCTTCATCGTATCTTTTTAAATTTTTATAATATGTAGTTCCTGGTAAATTGCCCAATATCTTAACTCCCGGTGTAGAGCTCTTGTACAGTACAACCAACAAGGAGACCACCACACCAAACAAGACTCCATAGGTGATACCAGCCAAGAGGGTTGTTATGAATGTTATTGACATCAATCCGAAATCCAAAGGGCTAATTTGATATAGTCGGCGTATTTCTTTTATTCTAATAAGACCAAATATAGAAACAACTATTATGGCTGCTAAGATGGCCTTGGGAAGGTAGTAGAAGAATTCAGTAAAAAACAATAAGGTCAAGATCACCATAAAAACACTTATTAATGATGATACAGTAGACTTGGCACCTGCTGTGTCATTGATGGCTGATCTAGAGAAGCTCGCTGATGTTGGTAAAGACTGAAAAAAACTACCCATGACTCGAGACAGGCCTATGGCTATTAGTTCTTGGTTTGGTTTGATGCGGTATGTTTGATGTTTGGCCTCGAGAGTTCGTGCGATACCGAGATTTTCGACGATGCCTATCACTGCTAAACTGCCTATAGTAACCCATTGGGACTTCAATAAATCTATATCAATGCTTGGCAATACGAACTCAGGCAACCCATTAGGTATGGTTCCGATGATAGCGATACCATACCCTTGTAACCAATAGTATGATAGACCAATCGATAAGACCACGACGATAAGCGTACCGGGGATTTTGTTATGAATTTTCAGTAAAATCTTGATCAGAGCTATTGCTCCGACGAAAAGAGATATCGAAGCAATGTTAATATCCTTTATATGGATTATTAAAGAATATATTTTAGAAAGAATGTTTTTGCTGCTTGAAAGATCTACTCCTGTAGCATCCCCAAGTTGTGAACAGCTGATAATGAATACCGCTGCTGTGGTAAATCCCAATATAACTGGATAAGATAAAAAATGTGTCACCGCTCCCAAGCGAAATATCCCCATCAATAATTGAATGATACCGGCACATAGTCCTATCGCTATAGCATAGCTGATATACTCTTGACTAAAAGGTTCTGCAAATTGACTTAGTCCTCCTGCGACGAGGATTGATGTAATCGCTACTGGGCCAACAGAGAGATGTCTGGAGGTGCCGAATAGAGCATAAGCAATAATTGGGATTAAGCAGGCATACAGACCATAAATAGGTGGTAATCCAGCAAGATGTGCATATGCCATCGCCTGCGGAATCAATAAGATCACTACTAATAATCCAGCATTAAGATCACTCTTGAATGAGTCAAAATTATAACCAGTAAGTTGATCCTGTATTGGGAGTCTTAGTTTGATTTCTTGGAGTTTATTATTACTTTAAGATGGCTTCATGTAGTACAGTTCCTGATGCTCCATTGGGCAGATTTACATTGAGAATAGCGCTGACCGTGGTAGCAATATCAATAACATGGGCACGTCTATATGTCTTGCCAGGAGTTATCGTAGACCCATACATTATGATAGGGACATGAGTGTCATAGGTATAGGAAGACCCATGAGTAGTCCCTTTTCTCTGATATATCATCCAGCCAGGCTCCATGTTGATATGGATATCACCAGAACGTTTTTGATGATAGCCTCGTTGTGTCATCCATAGCGATCGATTATTTTCATAGTTGCCATGCATGAGATCTGTACTGGCTACTACATTGCTGATCCCATCAAAGCGTAATGTATAATCCATGAGTGCCTCGATGATGTCTTCTTCATTGACGCCTTGTTCTGCTATGTACTCTTTGTTGATAAACAATTGATCATTACTCATGTTTTCTATCCATCGTCCTTTGCCATATATCGAATCAACATGATTCTTCAGTCCATTTTTATATCCTTCTATGTGAAAGTAGCCCGCAGGGATTTCAAAGTTTTGAAGATAGAGTGGAGTCTCTGCAGCTCCATGATCTGCTGTCAGAAAGAGCAGATAACTGTCCTCTCCTAAGTACTCATTCAAAAAGTTTATCAACTCTTCTAAGTCTTTATCAAGTCTCAAGTAAGTATCTTCTAACTCTATAGATCTAGGGCCAAATTGATGTCCTATGTAATCAGTAGAAGAAAAACTAATCGATAACATATCGGTATCATCATCTACACCAAGTTCTTCTCCGATGATGGCAGCGATGGCCAATTCCTTAGTGGAAGTATTCCCAAAAGGAGTCTTAGCCAGTAGACTGAACCCTTCTCTCGACAGTATCGACAATAGATCATGTGGAAAAGTGGGAGTGTCTTCAGATTTATATATGCCCTCAAAAGGATTATTATCAGCCAAGCTATTGACATAGGAGTCAACGGGATACAGTGTCTCCCAATTCTTGCTCAAAAACTCTCGAGTTAACCCTCTCGCATTAAAATCTACTAACCAAGAGGGTAGTTCTTCCATATAATACGTACTCGTAACCCATTTTCCTGTTGCTCCGTCAAACCAGTAAGCCGCATTAGCAGCATGTCCTGCGGGCAATATAGCTCCTCTATCTTTGAGCGAAATGCCCAAAGATTTGGACCTCATATTAGAGAACAATCTCATTTCATCAGAGATGGTGGATGCTAACATTCTACGTGGTGACATCTTACCTGCAGGACTATTAGTGCCAACTGAACTCATCTCATCATCAGATGTACAATAGACACTCTTTTTTGTTTTTTTATCATACCAATTGTTTCCTATGATGCCGTGTACCGCAGGTGTTGTTCCTGTAAATATGCTGGCATGACCTGGGGCTGTAAAAGTGGGCTTGTAGCTATAATGTGCATCCACATAAGAATGTCCTTCTCGTACAAGTTTTTTGAAGCCTCCTTCGCTATATCGATCCCAAAAGCGATGTATATACTCTTGCTTCATTTGATCTATCGTAATACCCACAACTATCTTGGGTCTGGCCTGACCATCAAGTGCTGTTAAAATGAATGTAAACAATAGAGTTGTCAACCCAGATTTAAGAAATGCCATAGTTCGTTTATGAATCACCAAAATAGTTTATTTAGAAGTAATACCATGCTAATTTGATAGAATAACATCCGTTTACTTTAGACCGTATTTTTTACCTGGTAATGCAGTTACGATATTGTTAAATTCTAAAGTTAATAAATGTGCTGCCAGGTCAGATAAGTTCATTTTAGAAAGATGATGTAGGCGATCTATGGCTATTTCCTCGTGTTGCCTTAAGATGTTGACGATAGATTCTTCTTCAGGGCTTAGCGTTTGGAATAACTCAGCCTGTTTTTTCTCGTCATTACGATTAGCGTCCCACCTCATGATATAAGCGACATCATCAATACTTTCTAGCAAGTGAGCCTTATTAGACTTGATTAATTTGTTGCAACCTATGGACATATCATCATTTACTCTACCTGGCACTGCAAAAACATCTTTGTAATAGGCGTTTGCAAATTCTGCCGTGATAAGTGAGCCTCCTTGAGCTGCAGATTGAATTACAATGACCACATCTGACATGGCCGCTATAATCCGATTGCGCATTGGGAAGTTTTCTCTATCTGGATTAGTAGCGATCGGAAACTCCGTAAGAAGTGCTCCTTTGTGGCAGATTTTTTCGGCAAGGGATCTGTTAACGGCGGGATATATCTTATCCAATCCTGTCCCCATCACGGCTATATTGTCCATTTTGTTGTTGACACAAGTATGATGTGTTAGGCTATCTACGCCATATGCCAGGCCGCTGATTATCTGAACTTCATAATCAATCAACCCTTTGACGATATTCTCAGTCATAGCCTTTCCATATGTTGTTGGCTTTCTCGTGCCAACGATCGATACAGTACGAGCAGGATTGAGGTCACTATCTCCTTTAATATATAACAACAAAGGGGCATCCTCATACTGGGACATTCTCTTAGGGTAGGTGACGTCGTTTAGATAGTATGATATCTTATAATTATTGGATTTGATAAAGTTAATGTTGCTCTCTGCTTTATTAAAGCATGATGTATCCTCTAAAGCTTTGACTATGTTTGGACCGATTCCATTGATACGCAGTAGATTGCTTTTCTTTTCTTGAAATACTGCTTCAGCACCTCCACAGTAGGCTATTAAGAGCTTGCTGATCTTATTGCCAATCTTAGGTACTTGAGTTAAGGCTATTTCATAGTACAGATCCTCAGGTGACATATTGTAAAAATAACATAACGGTCGGTCCATTCACATATAATAATGAATAGATATTAGGATTATATTTGATGAGTGAAGGCAATTTTACAATACGTCTGTATCATTTTATTAATGACCAACTTGGAGTCTACTGTAATAGGCCAAATCAATATAAAGATTGGATATAACCCTATACTTGGTAGTTTTGATGTGGTCAATAATTTACAATCTGAGTATCAACCTACAACCGGAGAGGTCCAAAGTTCTTTTGGCAATGTTTCCTTCTTACATGGTATTCAATTAGGCGTAAGGCAACGTATTGGATCTGTCGGTATAGAGCTGGGATGGGAAAGTTTGACAAGTTCAAAGACGGCCCTATCATTTAACCCTATCAATGAATCATTTGCGGAGCGATCTTACAATCACAGTATCAAGCTATGGTCATTATCACTGGATCAGTATTATCAACCTGTTGGTTTCGGTACAGTTATTACTCGATCTACGTACTCAATAGATCGAGCCATCGGCAATAATGAGATTGGCATATCCAACCAAAGTAACTGGGGTCTAAGGCTGCAACTCAATTGGGTCATACAAGAGAGCAATCTTGTATCCCTCGTGATACGCCCATATTATCAATTTCATTTTAATGTCTTTGATCTTTCTGGTTTTGCCAACGATCTTAGCATTGATAGTGATACTAATGAATCATTGAATTACTTTGGCTTGAGCTTTGTATTTTACAATGGTCGCCATTGATCTAAAAAGTAGTCGCCAGTCTGGCACCTTGATCTATAGCACGCTTGGCGTCTAGCTCTGCTGCTTCTTCTGCTCCGCCTATGAGGTGCAATTTGTCTTCTGATATTCCCATACCTTTTAACTCATCGGCAAGCGCTCTTAATGGTTCTTGACCAGCACAAATCACAATGTGGTCTACATCTATTATATCCGTCCCCTCAGGAGTTGTAATATGGAGGCCTCGATCATCGATTTTATTGTATGTAGCCATATTGACCATATTAACTTTTTTCATTTTGAGGCTTGACCTATGGATCCATCCAGTCGTTTTTCCTAAGTTCTTACCATGTTTTCCTTTAGATCTTTTGAGTAGATATATTTCTCTTGGAGATGGTTCAGGAGTCGCTGCTTTTAAACCTCCAGGTCGCTCATGATTCATATCTACGCCCCATTCATCCATATAAGCTGCGACACTCAGGCTTGGAGAATGATTTTTTTCTGTACTTAGGTACTCTGCCACATCAAACCCAATACCACCAGCACCAATTATTGCTACTTTACTTCCGACCGTTACTTGTTCTGTAAGGACATCTATATAACTCACTACTTTGGGATGGTTTATTCCTTCTATCGCTGGAGTCCTCGGAGTAACACCTGTAGCTATAATGACATGATCATAGTTGCCGTTTTTAATTATATCAACATCGACCGTCGTGTTTAGATGTAGATTGACCCCTTGCAACTCTATTTGACGCTTGTAGTACCTCAGAGTCTCATAAAACTCCTCTTTGCCTGGTATCTTCTTAGCCATATTGAACTGGCCTCCAATTATATCGCTCTTATCATAGAGGTCGACGTGATGTCCCCTTTGTGCACTGATAGTCGATGCTGACAAGCCAGCAGGCCCTGCACCGATGACGGCGATTCTTTTTGGATTGTCCGTAGGCGTATAGTTGAGTTCTGTCTCATGACATGCCCTTGGATTGACGAGACAAGAGCATATTTTCATCTGAAAAGTGTGATCTAAGCATGCCTGATTACATCCGATGCATGTATTGATTTCATCATCTCTGCCTTCCATAGCTTTAAGTACAAGATTTTCATCAGCGAGGAAAGGCCGTGCCATACTGATCATATCTGCACACCCATCAGCGAGCACTTTATCTGCGATATCTGGCATGTTGATCCTATTGGTCGTGACCAGAGGTATGGTTATTTCACCCATCATTCGCTTAGTCACCCATGCAAATCCCGCCCTTGGCACCATGGTGGCGATTGTAGGGACTCTCGCCTCATGCCATCCTATGCCTGTATTGATGATGGTCGCTCCGGCTTTTTCTATTTCTTTAGCCAAGTGGACGACTTCTTCCCAAGAGCTGCCATCATCGACCAAGTCAAGCATTGATAGTCGATATATGATGATGAAGTTTTTTCCTAGTCGTTCTCTTGTACGTCTGACAATTTCAATCGGAAACTTTATGCGATTTTCGTAAGAACCTCCCCATTCATCCGTTCTTCTATTTGTTTTGGTGACGATGAACTGATTAATTAAGTATCCTTCAGAACCCATTATTTCGACACCATCATATCCTGCATATTGTGCTAATGCTGCACATCGCACATAATCCTCTATAGTTCGCTCTATACCATCTATAGTTAGAGCTTTAGCAGGAAAAGGACTTATTGGTGCTTTGGTGTCACTGGCGGACACATTAGATTCTTGGTACCCATACCTGCCTACATGTAGGATCTGCATACATATGACACCACCTTCCTTATGGACAGCTTCTGTAATGACTTTATGTTTAGACGCTTCCTCCTCATTATCCATAGCATTGCCAAAAGGCATGGCATTCCCTTCCTTGTTAGGAGCTATGCCACCAGTGACAATTAAACCAACCTGGCCTCTTGCTCGTTCAGCATAGAATGCTGCCATACGATCAAAGCCTCCTGGAGATTCTTCTAAGCCTGTATGCATAGAACCCATGAGCACTCTATTTTTTAGCGTTCTAAACCCTAAGTCTAATGGGGCGAGGAGGTGAGGATATTTCATTTCAAATTATTTGTGGCTCTAAAGTACTGCGCACTATGTAGATTTTGTTGATGATTTATTGGCAGAAGGGATAGAACATTATCTCTGACCTGTTATAATGAATGATCCTTTTACCAAGGAGATTGTTATATCATTGCGTGCAATTATATAATAGACCATATTATGAATAATGTAGAGGAGCTGACCGACCTATTAGATTTAGAAGAAATTGACATCAATTTGTATCGTGGAGGAAATTATCGATCGCCATGGGGTAGGGTGTTTGGTGGCCAAGTGTTAGGGCAAGCTTTGCATGCCGCCTATGAAACAGTACCAGACAATCGAATCGCTCATTCCTTCCATGGATACTTCATACTTGCAGGCAACATAGATCGCCCGATACTCTATCAGATGGATACGCTTAGAGATGGTGGTAGTTTTACGACAAGGAGAGTAACTGCCAAACAAAACGGGGAGGCCATATTTATTATGGCAGCGTCTTTTAAAATCCCTAAAGAAGGGTTGAATCATCAAATCAACATGCCTGATGTGCCAGCCCCTGAACAGTTAAAATCTGATGTAGAATTAATAGAACAAATTAAAGAAAGTCACCCTAAAGAATATAAAAGGCTAGCTAATGATAGACCAATAGAGTTCAGACCAGTAGAGCCATATGATTTTGCTAACCCTACATCTCAAAAACCATATAAACATGTTTGGTTAAAAGCCAAAGGTTCGTTAGGCGATGATCTTCGAGTCCATCAAGAAGTATTGGCATATGCCTCTGATTACAATTTGCTTGGTACGGCATTATTGCCACATAGAGAAAAAGTTGCCAAGGGGACATATTTTTTAGCAAGCTTGGATCATGCAATGTGGTTTCATAGGCCATTTCGTATGGATGAATGGTTACTTTATTCTATCGATAGTCCGAGTGCCTCCAACACATTAGGGTATACAAGAGGCAACATATTCAATCAAGGAGGGGAGCTGGTAGCCTCAGTGACACAAGAAGGCTTAATGATGCCCTTCAGAAAGAAAGCTTAAGAAAGAATCATGACTATCGCTCCAATAAGGGTCATCGTCAGAATATAAAAACGATAAGTCTGATCATTGATATATCTGACAAGCTTAAGTCCAACTAAAAATCCAACCAAAACCAAAGGTATGAGTTGCATATTTATAATTAGAGTAGAACTATCTATTGTGCCCCATAAGAATGCATGAAAAGGCACTTTGAATAAGTTGATGATAAAAAACAACCAGGCAGTCGTACCAATAAATGCCAGTTTAGGCAGACGCATTGAGATGAAAAAAAGATTGGAAAATGCACCAGCCAAATTGCCAATCATGGTTGTAACCCCAGCAAGGAGTCCTAATCCAATACCCAGTGATTGAGATCGATGACTAATATCTCTCTTGGTTATTTCAAATATACCCATGAGAAGTACACTAACTATGATGATGATAGACAT
>CAZJHC010000093.1:0-11960 GCA_964545645.1 uncultured Saprospiraceae bacterium | reverse complement strand
CATATAGGCAGTCTATATGAGAAGGGGGAGTCCATTGACCTTCAGCAGTACATCTCCTATGAAAAATGTGACATTATAGGCGATAAGTGGCAAGACCTAGAGCAACCCAAAGACCTGAAGCCAGTTTTTGAAGCTTTGGATGGGCAGTTTGAATATTACGAGATTCGCTTAGGCATATCATGGATGAAAAGGAAGGAGGGGTGACATTCCTGTAAAACTTACCGCAAGTAGTTCTAATATCGAAATGTTATTTTTTGTCGTACTAGATTACCTGGTCTTCAACCAACTCCAAAAAGTAAAGCTCATCCACCCAAAAAAAATCGTAGGTATGGTACTATTAAATGGTTCGGGAGTTCCTTTCATGGTATGAACGGTATAAGTGAGTACGGCTGTCAATACCATTGGCGCAAATCCTCCAATGAATACTCCCCACCATCTATGCTTGCGGGTCGTAGCAATATTTTCGGCCATCTTGATGAATAATCCACCAAAAAAGAAGGTATAAGAAAGTTGCTTTAATCCTGCTATCAGCGCTTCATCGTAGCCATGATCATGATTGATCCAAAACACCAAGGAACCCATAAATAGGGCACCCATCAATCCCATCCTGATATCTAAGAAGTCGTTGACTTTGGATAATGTCTCTTTGGCCTTAGTAATTAACATTAGCACAAAAGTAGGAAAAGACTAAATTCTTTTTGAAAGAATAAAAATTAATCTCAATATCTCTAAAGACCTTAGAGTTTATAAAGACAGTTATCTTAGCTAACTGAAAAACTCAATCAATGATCCTAGGATTTATTAAAGATGCGGATGCTGCAATAGCCCCTATTGTACCTAAGAATGTTACAAAGTTTTTATCAATCACCTCGGAGATATGGATTGAAAATGGAATCGGGGAGGGTAGCCATTTTGAGGATAAAGATTATGAGCAAGTCTCGTTTAAGAACCGTAAGGAGATTATTGTTGGTTCAGATGTATTAGTACAAATCAGCCCTGACCTTACAGATGAAGAGTATCAATCTCTGAAGGATACTACTTTAGTAATTGGCCAATACGCTCCGTTTAATCATGAGGGTCTGACAGACAGACTCTCTAGCATGGGTGTCAATGCCCTGAGTACTGATATGATCCCTAGGACCTCTTTGGCTCAATCCATGGATGTATTATCATCTATGGCATCGATAGCTGGATATCAAGCAGTGTTGACGGCACTACAATATATGCCACGATACATGCCCATGATGATTACTGCAGCAGGGAGCATTAAGCCATCCAAGGTATTGGTGATAGGAGCAGGTGTGGCGGGACTCCAAGCTATTGCCACTGCTCGACGCCTAGGGGCTATGGTAGAAGCGTTTGATACTCGAGCTGCCGTCAAAGAAGAAGTAGAAAGTCTTGGTGCCAAATTCGTTGAGGTCGAAGGAGCTACTGATGATAAGGATGCCGGTGGATATGCTGTTGAGCAAACAGATGAATACAGAAATCGCCAAGCAGCATTGATTCAAGAAAAAGCGATCTCCTCAGATATCGTTATTACAACGGCCCAGTTAAGAGGAAGACCAGCTCCTAAATTAATCACCCAAGAGACCATAGAATCAATGAAAGCAGGCTCTGTCATTGTTGATTTGGCCGCTTCAACAGGAGGAAATAGTGCAATCTGCGATAATAATGCAGTTGTCGATCATAAGGGTGTCAAGATCATTGGTGATTCTAATCTTGCAGCACGCATGCCACAGGATGCAAGTACATTATATAGCAATAATATCCTCAATTTATTAAAACATATAATCAATGATGGCCAGATTGATCTGGCCTCAGATGAGGAGATACTAAGTAAGTCTCTAATTTCTAAAAGAGTATAATATGACCGACTTGTTACATTTTATTGGTGAGCACTTGCTCATGATTTATTTATTAATATTTACGGTGATTCTTGGATTTGAGGTGATCTCGAAGGTGCCGACAGTGCTGCATACGCCTCTTATGTCTGGTGCCAATGCAATTAGTGGAGTCATAATTATCGGAGCGATTATATTGATTAGGCGCTCAGATGCAGGCGATTATTTTTCTCTCGCTCTGGGCACTATTGCCATAGCCTTAGGGATGATCAATGTGGTAGGTGGATTTGCAGTGACAGATAGGATGCTTGAGATGTTTAAGAAAAAGAAGAAATAGAGTCTCACAATAAATAAATCAAAAATGATCATTACAACTTTAGTTGATATAGCCTATTTGATCGGTGCAGTGCTCTTTGTTTGGGGTTTGCGATTACTCAGTTCTCCAGATTCAGCACGCAGAGGAAATATTTGTGCTGCTATAGGCATGGGGATAGGTATCTTAGGTAGTTTGGTAGACAACCGAATAGATGGAGATGGTAATTATGAATGGATTGCTGGCGGGATACTACTAGGAGCGTTAGTTGGGTGGTTAGCAGCCAAAAAAATCAAGATGACCGACATGCCTCAGATGGTCTCCATATTCAACGGATTGGGTGGTGCCTGTGCCGCCATATTGTCCATAGTGGAGCTCACTACTGTCGATTTGGATATGGGAGGTAAGATCATCTCTTTATTTGCCTTGCTTATAGGGTGTGTAGCATTCACGGGTAGTATGCTCGCATATCTCAAACTGGATGGTCGACTCAAAGACAGCCAAGTTACTTGGCCCAAACATAGCCTTATCAATCAGATACTCCTGGCCATTACCATAGGGGCATTTATTTATATTGCTATTGGCTCTGTAAGTACAGGTATACTCGTTGGATTCATGGTGTTGTGTTTATTCTATGGCTGGTCATTTGTAGCACCTATAGGTGGAGCGGATATGCCTGTAGTCATCTCATTACTTAATTCATTTACGGGATTATCGGCCGCTGCCGCTGGATTGATTTATAATAATAATTTGATGCTCGTTGGTGGGATATTAGTCGGTGCATCAGGTACTATCCTGACGGTATTGATGTGTCAGGCTATGAATAGATCCTTATTGAATGTACTAATAGGTGGATTTGCTGCTTCGGGTGCTGCTGCCAAAGGAGCCGACGGCCAAGTGGCCAAGACTACTAACCCAATAGATACTTCGATCCTATTGTATTATTCTCAATCAGTGATGTTTGTGCCTGGATATGGTCTTGCTGTAGCTCAAGCACAGAAGATTTTGAAAGAACTCGATGACCTCCTAGAAAACAACGGTGTAGATGTAAAGTATGCCATACATCCAGTGGCAGGTAGGATGCCTGGGCATATGAATGTCCTCTTAGCAGAGGCAGATGTCCCTTATCCAAAGTTGCTTGACCTCGAAGACGCTAACTCGGCGATACCCAATACTGACGTAATAGTCATTGTAGGTGCCAATGATGTGGTCAACCCAGCCGCTGTCGATGACCCCGGCAGTTCTATATATGGCATGCCAGTATTAAATGTATGGGATGCCAAGCATGTCGTTGTGCTCAAGCGAAGTATGAGCACTGGGTATGCAGGTATTCAAAATCAGCTCTTCTTCCATGAGAAAACGAAGATGCTTTTTGGCGATGCCAAAGACAGCATCCAGTCTATAGTCGGAGAGGTTAAGAGTCTATAACCATCTAAGGTTGCTGATGGAGCAACTTAGTCTAAAATCATTCTTAATTAGGAGCGGGATTCCCTTTGGGGTATATATCCAATAAATGCTCTAATTTGTTCAGTTCCGATTGGAATAAATTGAACTGTTCTTAGAGAATGCAATTTTTCAAGCATTTTGACTTTAAAAGCTGTTCAATAATTTCAATTTGATCATCATGACCCTTGAGATGCTTATTTATCTCGCAGTTTAATATTGATTTTAAACATTATGAAAGAAGGTATAAAGAAGAATTTGTATGTGCCACAATTGGAAAGTGACGCTTGTGGTATAGGCATGATCGCCAACTTAGAAAAAGAATATACTCATCAGCTCGTCAGTGACGCCTTGACTATGCTGGAGAATATGGAGCATAGAGGGGCTTGTGGTTGTGACCCCGAAAGTGGTGATGGTGCGGGCATATTGATCAATGTCCCGCATAGCCTATTTGAATCCGAAAGTCTCAGTTTTAATTTGCCGGAGCAAGGATCCTATGGAGTCGGGGCTTTCTTTTTTCCTAAGGGCCAGTATTTCGATGAGATATATGAGAAAATCAGGGACGCTGCCGCAGACTTGCAAATAAGATTGATAGGTCGCAGGAGGGTGCCGGTTGTGAGTAGCTTGCTCGGAGAGGCTTCATCATCTACCGAACCAGATGTTTATCATTTGTTCTTTGTACCAACAGGACAGATAGAGAGCGACATTTTTGAAAGAAAACTACTTATTCTTAGAAAGTACTTAACTCATAAGGTTATTGCCGCACTGCCAGAGTTCAAGCATGACCTCTATGTGTGCTCTCTATCCAGCAAAACCATTATTTACAAAGGGCAATTGACATCAGGACAAGTAAGGCAATACTATTTAGACCTAAAAAACCACAATCTTACTTCTGCCGTAGCATTAGTTCACTCCAGATTCTCTACCAATACGGTACCCCGATGGAAGTTGGCACAACCATTCAGAGTGATAGCCCACAACGGGGAGATAAACACCATCGAGGGAAACAAAAACTGGTGGAGGGCCAAAGAAAAAGATATCATCAGCGAGTACTTTACCGATGAGGAGCTCGATAAGATGTTTCCTCTTTTTAATCCAACCAACAGTGATTCGTCCATTTTTGATAATGTCCTAGAATTTTTGATCGCTAATGGAAGATCTATTCCACATGCATTGATGATGATGATACCAGAGGCGTGGCAAAATGCCGAGTACATGGAACAATACAAAAAGGATTTCTATGAGTATCATGAGGCACTCATGGAGCCTTGGGATGGACCTGCGAGTATGTGCTTTACAGACGGCACCTTGATAGGGGGTACGCTGGATCGAAATGGCCTCAGGCCATCAAGGTATTGTTTAACCAGCGACAATTACCTCATCTTGGCGTCGGAGACTGGAGTAATACCTATCGACCCAAGCAAAATAATTAAGAAAGGCAGGCTAGAGCCGGGTAAAATATTGGTTGCCGATCTTGATGAGAAAAGAGTCATCGGTGACGAAGAGCTCAAAAGAGTGATATGCAACAGACTGCCTTATGGTACCTGGTTACAGCAGTCTAAGATTCATATCAATGAGCTCCCAGCTAAGGTCATACAGGATGAGCCCAAAGGAGCACCATTGATCAAACGACAGATGGCTCAAGGCTATACTCTTGAGGACGAAGAGCTCATCATAGATGGCATGCTCAAGAGCAAAAAAGATCCTATAGGGTCTATGGGTGCGGATGTGCCATTGGCCGTTTTGTCTCGGTATGCACAACATATTTCCACCTATTTTAGACAGCAGTTCGCTCAGGTTACTAACCCGCCTATTGATTCTCTGAGAGAGGCAGAGTATATGACCCTAAAGACTGTCTTAGGTAGCAGCAGTAATGTGCTTAATATAAAAGAGAATACGATTAACTTCATCAGACTTGAGAGTCCAGTATTAGATAAGAAAAGTTATGATAAACTCAGGTATATTGAAGAAGCTAACTACAAAGGGGAAACGATCGACTGTACCTTTGACAATAATTATAAGTCTGGCGACCTTGAAGCCAAGTTGGATGATATCTGTACCACAGTACATGCCGCAATAGATAATGGTAATGCCTTGATCTTTTTGGATAATATTTCAAATGTTTCGGAGAGCAAAGTCCCCGTACCTTCACTCTTAAGTACTGGTGCGGTTCATCACTATCTTGTTAACAAGGGATTACGCCAAAGGGCATCTTTAATCGTTAAAGGAGGAGATGTCCTTGAGACACACCACTTTGCTACATTGATAGGATATGGGGCTGATGCTATCTATCCTGAGTTGAGTTACGAGAGTATCGAAGGCGTCTATCAAAGAGGCAAGCTTGACACAAGCTATAACCTTCAGAAGTATAAGGCGATCTATATAAAAGCTGTCAATAAAGGCTTACTAAAGATCATGTCTAAGCTAGGTATTTCGACAGTAGCATCTTATCGAGGTGCTCAAGCATTTGAAGCATTGGGGATCTCAACCCAAGTCGTTCAAAAGTGCTTTAATGGGACTGTCTCTCGTATAGAAGGGATGACATTTGACATGTTATCCAAAGAAGCACTTACTAAACACAAAGTGGCTTTTGAAGATGAGTTGCAAAATGAATTAATAGACTTAGGTGTATATCAGTGGAAGCGTAGAGGAGAATTTCATTTGTTTAATCCTGCCTCGGTACACCTCCTGCAGCACTCTACCCGAACCAATGACTTTGGGGTCTATAAGAAGTTCGCTCAAACGATCAATAGACAACACGAAAACGCTTGTACCTTGCGTAGTCTGCTTGACTTTAGAGAAGCAAGCCCTATCTCAATAGACGAGGTAGAGTCTGTTGAGTCCATTATGAAGCGGTTTGCTACGGGGGCTATGTCATTCGGGTCGATATCACATGAAGCACATACCACCCTTGCTAAAGCCATGAATAGGATCGGAGGTAAGTCCAATAGTGGCGAAGGAGGCGAGGACGAGGCAAGATTTGCAAAACTTCCAAATGGAGATTGGGAACGCTCGGCCATTAAACAAGTCGCTTCTGGGAGATTTGGAGTGACCATCAACTATTTGACTAATGCCGAAGAACTACAGATCAAGATGGCTCAAGGAGCCAAACCAGGGGAAGGAGGCCAATTGCCAGGACACAAAGTAGATAATTGGATCGCTCGAGTACGCAATAGTACACCTGGAGTAGGGTTGATATCACCACCCCCTCACCATGATATTTATTCGATTGAGGATTTAGCTCAGCTCATATTTGACTTAAAGAATGCCAACAGGAAAGCAAGAATCAGTGTCAAGCTGGTTTCTAAGGCAGGAGTCGGGATCATCGCCGCTGGAGTAACCAAAGGCAAGGCTGATCACATACTAATAGCCGGCCATGACGGAGGTACAGGTGCATCCCCTTGGAGTTCTATTAGATATGCAGGATTACCTTGGGAGCTGGGGCTGGCAGAGACACATCAGACCCTACTACAAAATAAGATAAGAAATAGAGTGGTCCTCCAAGCTGATGGGCAGATACGTACAGGTAGAGATATGGCAATAGCCACTCTACTGGGAGCAGAAGAATGGGGTGTCGCAACGGCGGCGCTCGTGGTCGAAGGATGCATATTGATGCGCAAGTGTCATCTTAATACATGCCCAGTGGGTATAGCGACTCAAGATCCAGAGTTGCGCAAAAAATATGATGGTCAAGTAGAACATGTAGTGAATTTCTTCAAATTTCTGGCTCAAGACCTCAGAGAGATCATGGCACAGTTAGGGTTCAAGACTATAAATGAAATGGTCGGAAGATCCGATATGCTTCAAGTTAGAGAAGACAGAGGGCATTGGAAATTAGATAATCTGGACTTGAGTCCAATGCTTTTTAGAGATGCACTAGCAGATACAGAAGATAACTATTGCACCGTAGTGCAGGATCATGAGCTTGACAATGTACTGGATAGATCATTAATTGAATATGCTCGGTTGGCTATAGAGGAGAAGATAACCATCCAGAGTATTTTTGATGTCATCAGTACCGATCGTAGTGTAGGAGCTATGCTGTCTAATGAAATAGCTAAAAAATATGGTAGTGCTGGTTTTCAGGATGACTCGATCAATTTCAGGTTTAGAGGATCTGCAGGCCAAAGTTTTGGAGCTTTTAGTATTAATGGACTGACATTTACATTAGAAGGTGATGCCAACGACTACTTTGGCAAGGGCTTGAGTGGAGCTAAATTAATTATTACACCTGATAGGGCAGCCACATTTGTGCCTCATGAAAACATTATCATAGGCAATGTAGCGCTTTATGGCGCTACTTCGGGTGAGGCCTATATCCGAGGCATGGCTGGGGAGCGATTTGCGGTGAGAAATAGTGGTGCTACGGCAGTAGTCGAAGGTGTGGGCGCTCATGGATGCGAGTATATGACAGGAGGATCTGTCGTGGTACTGGGCAAAGTAGGCCGAAATTTTGCCGCTGGCATGAGTGGTGGAGTAGCTTATCTCTTCAATGCTCAGGGCCAGATAGAAAACCATATCAACAAAGAAATGGTAGCAGTAGAGCCCTTAGAAAAAGAAGATTTCAATAAGCTTCGAAAGATGGTGAGAGATCATTTTAAGTATACAGGATCTGAGAGAGCACTGGATATTTTGCAAGATTGGGATATGGCCAAAAAGAACTTTGTCAAGATTATGCCGACAGAATACAAAAGAGTCTTGCAAGAAATGGCCAAAGAATCAACATTAGTATTGAGTTAAAGAATAGATATGGGAGACATTAAAGGATTTATGAAGTTTGATAGGGATCTGCCTGGGAAGAGAGATCCTAAGATCAGGGTCGAGGACTATAAAGAAATCTACATCGAGTATCCAGAGGCAAAGACGCAAGAGCAAGCAGCTAGGTGTATGGATTGTGGTATTCCTTTTTGCCATGATGGTTGTCCATTAGGCAATATCATCCCTGATTTTAATGATGCGGTTTTTAAGGAGGATTGGAAAGAGGCTTATGAGATCCTTAGCAGTACCAATAATTTTCCAGAGTTTACTGGGCGCATATGTCCAGCACCATGTGAGAAAGCGTGTGTTTTGGGAATCAACAATGACCCAGTGACTATAGAGCATATAGAAAAGTCAATAGCCGAAAAAGCCTATGAAGAGGGTTGGATACAGCCAACGACAGATATTAAGAGAACGGGCAAATCTGTAGCTGTAGTAGGCAGTGGTCCAGCAGGGTTGGCAGCAGCGGATCAATTAAATTTGGCGGGGCACCATGTGACGCTCTTTGAGCGCAATGATAAAATTGGCGGACTACTTCAATATGGGATCCCAGATTTTAAGTTAGAGAAGTGGGTGGTAGAACGGCGAGTGCAGATCATGGAACAATCAGGAGTAACAGTACGTACCAGTACTAATGTAGGTCAGGATATCACTCATGAGCAACTTATCGCTGATTATGATGCGGTGGTCCTCTGTGGAGGTAGTACCGTACCCAGAGACTTGCCTATAGCAGGTAGAGAGCTCGATGGAGTACATTTTGCGATGGACTTCCTGGAGCAGCGCAATCGACAAGTAGCAGGACAAGAGACGTTTGATCATGAGCTGATCAGTGCCACTGGTAAACATGTGGTCGTCATCGGTGGTGGAGATACAGGAGCCGACTGTGTAGGTACTTCTAATCGGGACAAGGCCCAATCAATTACACAGATAGAGTTGTTGACTAAACCTCCTGCCAACAGATCAGAGACAACGCCATGGCCTCTATGGCCCATGGAACTTAGGACATCGTCTTCTCATGAAGAAGGCTGTGATCGTCAATGGGCGATCCTTACCAAAGAGTTCATAGGTGACGACATGGGCAAGTTAACAGGGCTAAAGTTGGTTGATATTGAGTGGACCTATGATCAAGCTAAAGGTCGTTCAGCTTTTAAAGAGGTGGCTGGTACAGAGCGTACGATACCTTGTGACTTAGCATTATTGGCAGTAGGATTCCTACACCCACAACATGATGGACTGTTAACGGATCTACGTGTGGAGCTCACAGATCGAGGCAATGTAGCGGATCATAGATATCAAACTTCCATTCCAAAAGTATTTGTTGCAGGGGATATGCGACGGGGACAATCATTGGTGGTCTGGGCGATCAGCGAAGGACGAGAGGCAGCTATAGAAGTGGACAAATTTCTTTCTGGAGGGACAACTACACTGAATTCTAAGTCCTATTCGAAACTTTTAGTATAATTGATTCCGTTTTAGTAGTAAATAGAGAATTAACAAATGGAAACAATAGAAAGTACTTTGACAGATGGTAAAGCACTATTTGACAAAGCATTAGATCATCTCAATAGTGAATTGACCAAGATTAGAGCTGGCAAGGCGTCCCCTTCGATGCTCAATGGACTGAAAGTGGATTATTATGGTACGCCCACGGCATTAAATCAAGTTGCCAATATATCAACGCCAGATGCTCGCACTTTATCTATACAGCCTTGGGAGAAAAACATGTTGGGCGCCATAGAACAAACGATCTTCCAAGCCAACCTAGGCCTCACTCCAATGAATGATGGAGAATTCGTCAGGATCTCAATACCCCCACTGACGGAGGAACGCAGAAAAGATCTTGTGAAGCAGTCTAAGTCCCTTGCCGAAGATGCTAAAATAAGCCTCCGTAATGGACGTCACAAGATGATCGATTTTATCAAGAAAGAGGTAAAAGATGGGTATCCAGAGGATAGTGGGAAAAAGAAAGAATCAGACGTGGACGCCATGGTTAAGAATTATACGATCAAGATAGAAGCTATGATCGCAGCCAAGGAGAAAGACATTATGACTGTATAGTCCTAATATCTATGTCCAATGTAATAACTTGACGTCAGAACCATCCCACTGGGCGTAGCTAAACTGGTCTGTCCAATCCCCTAGGTTGATATAGATCGCTTGATCATTCAAGATCTCCAAAGTAGGCTTGTGCAGATGTCCCATTATGAAATAGGCGATATCGGGCCTCTGTGCTAACGTGTCAAGACAATATTGGATATGTGTGTCGATTGAGGATGATTCCTCATCATGACCTTGACGACTCTTTTTGCTCATATATTTCATCATACTGAGACCGATCGTAGGATGTATGAGAGAGAAGAGCTTTTGGAAGAATGGATTGGACAATATACTTTTTATCATTTTATACTTCCAATCCCCAGGTCCCAACCCATCACCGTGGGCTATGCAAAACGTTCGTCCGTCAATTTGTACTTCGATAGGACCATCGATCAAAGTCACACCGATGTTTTCTGTCATATACGACTTATGCCACATGTCGTGATTGCCCTTTAAATAATATATCGAAACTCCAGTCTCAATGATCCGATGAAGTGTAGAGAATAATTTAAAATATCCCTGAGGTACTACGGACTTATACTCGAACCAATAATCAAACAAATCTCCAACGATATAGATAGCTGTAGCATCAGTGCTAACCGTGTGTAACCAGCTGATAAGTATAGCTTCTCGATCAGCAGAAGTTTTGGCTGTATCGATTCCTAGATGTACATCAGAAATAAAATAGACAGATGATCTGGACGTTCTCTTTGTATCCTTCATAAATCAAAAAAGTCCTCTAAAATGCGACATTAGATACTATTACTGCCTACAGCATGATTCCTTTTCATAGGCGCTACTTAAAATTTGTACTAAGAATCTATACTTTTAGGGGTATCGTAAGCACATAAAATAATAGAGACATGGATATGAATTTGTTCGGAAAAAATGCATTAGTCTGTGGCAGCTCAAAAGGTATCGGAAAAGCCGCAGCGATACAGTTGGCGGCACTGGGCGCCAGTGTCACGCTCGTCTCAAGAAGTACCGAGTTAATGTCCGACGTAATCAAAGAAATGGACATGGACCTTTCTAAAGGACAGGACCATAATTATCTCGTGGCAGATTTTACTGATCAGGATGACTTAGTCAAAAAGGTCAGGACATTGAGTCTATCAAAGAGCTATCATATCTTGGTCAATAATACTGGAGGACCTGCTGCTGGCCCTATATTTCAGGCCAAGCCTGAGGAGTTTATCCGAGCCCTCAATAATCATCTCGTCTGCAATCATTTATTGACACAATTACTAGTGCCAGGCATGAAGAAAGCTAATTATGGCAGAATTATCAATATTATATCTATTTCAGTGAAGACACCGATGAAAGGACTGGGGGTTTCCAATACCACGAGAGGTGCCGTTGCCAGTTGGTCTAAGACTAGGGCAAACGAGCTCGACGAATTGGGGATTACCGTAAATAACGTCTTACAAGGATTCGCCTTGCCTAAACGTCTGATGCAGTTGTTGGCCCAAACGCTGAAGCAGAGGGAATAAACTTAGATGAATTTATGG
>CAZJHC010000092.1:0-11966 GCA_964545645.1 uncultured Saprospiraceae bacterium | reverse complement strand
GTCTCATCCAGTTCGGGCTCTTGGGCGAGATAACCTATCTTATATTCTTTATCAAAAGTGACATGACCTTGAAAGTTGGTATCAAGCCCTGCAATGATCTTGAGGAGGCTGGACTTACCACTGCCATTGAGACCGAGCACACCGATCTTGGCACCATAATAAAAGGAGAGCCAAATATTCTTTAGAACTTGTTTCTTTGGAGGGTAGATCTTGCTAACCCCCTCCATGGCGAAAATCACTTTTTTGTCTGACATAGCTGCTATAGAGTTAGGCAGCAAATATAACAGAACTTATGAGGGCTCAAGGCAAAAAATAACAAGCCTAAAGCGAGGGGCTCTATGAGATAAATCTTGCAAGGTGCCTCAAGGCAATGTACTAAGTATTGGCCTCTTTCATTATTAAGTCCATTACCGATAGCATAGAGCGCATGACTGGCGCTAAGTATATATCGAAGATTCAGATAAACTTCATTTTTTCGCACAGTTGATAGCACTATCCATTAATATAGTCATTAGAACTATCAGTGGAATGTCACTAAAATCTAAGAGTTGAATTGATTAGACATTGACTGAATCTAATCACGAATGAATGAGACTATTGTCTTGACCAGCTCAACTGATATAGGAGAATTTGGATCGTTATAGCTGGCCATGTTGACAGAGACGTCAGAGTCGGGTTCGAGCATTTTTAGGATGTGATTCATATTGTCAATGATATGAATTTTACTATTGGGCAAAGATTGATACAAACGATTGGCTTCCAATTCATATGTTTGGATATCCATCGTGCCATTGATGATCAATACGGGTATGTCTAACTTGGCTATTTCGGTGATTGGATCATATTTTAAATAGCTGATTAAGAATGGTTGGACTGAGGGTCTAAATAAATTGATCAAAAAAGGATGCACACTATCGACTAATATGCCTTGCTCAAGTTGATCGATAATTCGTTGAGATTCCTCCACCAGAATTGGAGCTCTTTGTTGTAATTGTTTGATGATTAAAGCACCTGCTTTCTGTCCTCCTCCTGCTATCGATATAAATCTATCAGCGCCCATATCAGCTGCTATCATCCCGACGAGGGACCCTTGACTATGTCCGGCTATTGTGACAGTGTTAAATCGATCATCTTTTTTTAGCAATTGTACCCAGGATATAGCATCATCAATAAACTGATCAAAAGACATATCTACCTCATTAAGATTGGGCACCTGGCTCTTGGCTATACCTCTTTTATCATATCTCAAGGATGCTATCCCGTAGTGAGCCAAAGAATCTCCGAGCATCTTGAGGGAGTTGTTTTTCATCGATTGGTTGTTACCATCTCTATCTGTAGGTCCTGAACCTGCTATAATCAAGACTACCTCACCAGAGGAAAAATCATCAGGAACGGTAAGGGTACCATTGACATGGTCGTCAAGAAAGATGGTTTCAGATTGGCTCGATAGATTTATACTCAAAGACAGGATGAGAGCTAATATAGGTCCAAGTAACCTGAGTTGTATTATTACTCGGCAGGTTGGGCGGCCATCTTAATAACTGACCAATAATTTGGTGCTATAACCCCTTTTTCGTAGAATCCTCTTGATTTGATTATTCGATGCATTTTGCCAAGATTGTACGAAGGTACCGCCATCATCATATGGTGCTCAGCGTGATAATTGACATTATAGGGGGCAAAGAGTATTTGTTCTAACCAATTAGCCTTGGTTGTTCTAGTATTTTTATGCGGATCAGTAGGGTCCTCAAGTACGCTATGCTCTGCGATTGATCTAACTCTTATGCAGAACTGGAAGGTCGTCAGGTAAGCACCTATCCAAAGGAGGTATAACCATCCGGATGCAAAGGCAAATAGCAGAGCCCATATGATTAACTGAGCGAGGAAAGGTCCACTAAGGTTAAGCACTAAAACTTTTAAAAACTCCGCCCATGTGCGATCCTTTTGAGAGATACGGACAACTTTATTGCCGAGATTATACTCCAGATAACCCAAATGCATCATGACAAGACCAATTAAGGCTTTAATACCAGTCTGCCCCGTGATATCTCGGGTAAATTTTCTAATCATACTCTGCTTGGACGTGGGATAACCTCTGGTGAGCAGTAAGTCCGGGTCCTCCTCCAGTCCAGTGTTAAGATGGTGGATGAGGTGATAATCTCTATACTTTAAGACATCTTGAAAAACAGGGTATGCTCCTAACCAATTACCCACATGATCATTTAAAAAATTGCTACTAAACATGGCATGATGTCCTGCATCATGCTTGAGAATGGCACAGGCCAATTGTTTGCCGCCAAGTATAAATAGGGCAAAAACGATCGTAATTAGGTTAGGATAGTAATACACCACTGCAAAGCATGCTATTATCCATGTCCAGTGATAGATAATGCCCCACATTGCCTTAAGATTACTTTTCTTAGTAAGCTCTTGTCGCTCTTGAACACTTAGATAGGGTGCGGGTGATACGATCTGCATAATACAGACAAGTTAAAGAATTATTAGCTTCGAGTGTCTGGAATTTTTGGCGATCGGTCAAGATGTGTGGACGTCGACAAGGTACAGTGAGTCTTTTAGAATGTCATACGATGCAGCTTGATGGAGATGATAATTAGAAGTCATTACAGTACACTGCCTCGCCTGCTCGGCAATCAAGCTCGTTTTATGATTGGTATTCTCCTGAGGAAAGTTGCTGTAGTAATTTCTCTATAGTCATTCCATTTATATTCATTAGCTTGCTACCTATAAGTACATAAAAGATAACGCTATGGTCAAAATAAACACAGTAGTTAAAGTCATACTACTTATTATTATAGTTAGTAGTGAGTTGTTAGGGCAGCATGCCCAAACTCTTTATTCTGAGAATGAACATGCAGATATGCTCCCAGAAATGAGCAAAAGAGGAGAGCACACCGTGGGTGTTAAAACCTTGACAGTCATTGATGATGACTATCAGGATCCATTCACTGATGCTGTCACCCCACGATCGCTTACAGTAGAAATTTGGTATCCAAGTAATCGGGCCAAGGTTGCTGATGCTGTCTATGCCAATCAGACAAGAAACGGCATCCCATTTGAGATCCGAGGTGATGCTATTAGAGATGCCCAGGCTAAGGTGCTAGAGGATGTATCATTAGTAGTCTTGTCGCATGGATATACTGGCTATAGGACCATTATGTATTATATAGGAGAGCATCTTGCTTCCCATGGTTATCTTGTGGTGAGTATCGACCATACAGACAGTACCAATGAAGATGTGAATCCTAAGATCAATCCGTTTAGTGGATTTAAGAGTACCCTGATCAATAGATCCAGAGACCAACAGTTTATCTTGGATTATTTTTCTAATCCATCGATTGTTGATGAAATCTTTGGAAATCCTGTGAGTATCAAGAATGCTGGAGTTATTGGGTATTCTATGGGAGGCTATGGTGCGATCAATACTATAGGTGGCTGTTATGATTTTAATGATGAGTTCGTCATGCGGATGATATTTTCAAATGATCAGGATAAGATTAAAGCGGCTCAATCCGTATTCAATACTTGTGCTGCGGGTCAATCTCGTGAAGATTTTGTCGTAGATCCAAGATGGCAAGCGATGGTAGCATTTGCGCCTTGGGGAGGGGAGGCAGGTGTCTTTCCCAATCAATATCTTAATGATATTAAAGTGCCAAGTTTATACATATCAGGAGATCAAGACGATGTGTCAGGATATGCCTCCATAAAGAATCATTTTGAGCAGTCGGTATCAACGGATAGCTATTTGTTAACATTTAATAATGCTCGACATAATATAGCGCCGCACCCAGCACCTAGAGAAGCTTGGGAAAGCGAGTATGACTTTGGACACTATTATGAACCAGCCTGGTCAACGCAACAGCTCAATAGAATTAACCAACATTTCACTTTGGTCATGATGAATTGTTACTTGCAAGGAGATGATTCGGCTTGTGAGTATTTGGATCTGTCTCCATCGAGTGATCAACCAAAAAAAGATGGAGCGCTTAGCGAAGTTTGGAAAGGATTTGATCATAGATATGCGACCGGAATGCGCTGGGATATGAGCAAGCCTGAGCGATAGTAAGACTGGTTGTAGAATGTGCAATCTGGCACCTATGGCAATGACGATGGTTAGTAGATAGCGATTGTAATTTTAAAACTTATTGCCCGACCAAGTAGAGTGCATCATTTTGAGCCGCCAGCCATCAGGAGTAGGTACTGCAAGGGCACTTTCTAACCAGCTACCCTTGCCGGCAAGAGTGTCAGCTCGATAAAATTCGGCATAGTTTTGATAAGCCAGTTGGATAGATGGACCATATTTATCGATACTGATGTACTCCATTCGATTGATCCTTTTTGGACGATTAGTATCGCTCAACTGATCTTTCATATATGACCTAATATTATCATTAGTCCAGACAGCACCATTTTCTAATATGATAAAGTCGTGCGTATGGTAATCCAGTATCTTAGTACTATCACAGCCAGCCCATAGATCATCAAAAGATCCTTGTATTAAACCTTTGGCTATATCTATTTCCTCTTGACTGATCTCACTTTTCTTATTGTCAGTTTTATCGTTTTGTTGGCATCCTATTAATAGTGGTGGACATATCCCGATTATACGTTGCATTGATTATTCTTTAATGATTAAAGTTATAAGATTAAAAATACTCAATATGATAATTGTTGGAGCACTCGCTTATCTTGGCCTCATGAAGATCTTGGTCCTAAGCAAGCAGTTTCCATATCCTCTCAATGATGGTGCTTCGGTTGCGATACATATGTTGACCAAGGGGCTCAAAGAGGCTGGAGCTATGGTCGATTTGATCTCGTACAACACGACGAAGCATCCTTATAGAGGCTCTACAGAGATAGCCCAGCTAGATCACTATAGAGAAATTAGATTGGTCTCTGTAGATAATAAACCAACAATAACGGGCGCTTTGCGCAATCTCTTTAGTACGCTGTCCTATCATGTTATTAGGTTTGCTACTAAGGAGATGAGAGAACTCTTAAATCATCGCTTGGCTGTTGAGGATTATGATGTGGTGCAGATTGAGAGTACGCACATGTTATTCTGTTTAGATGATATCAGGCAAAGTCATGAAGGTGTCATCGTGATGAGGGCACATAACGTTGAGCATCTCATATGGCAGCGTGGTTTGAGATACGAGAACAACTTGCTCAAGAGATGGTATTATAAATTACAAGCCCAAAGACTAAAGGCATTTGAAGTAACAAGGAGCGGACAAGTGGATGCGATCTTAACGGTGTCAGATGTTGACGGATCGTTTTTTAAGCAATATCAGGCAGAGACTAAGACCATAGCCATTGGGATGGACATACCTGAACCTGCTCAAGATAGATTGACAAGGACGCCAGTGTTTGGGTTTATAGGCTCTATGGACTGGCAGCCAAATGAGTCAGGACTGAGGTGGTTTTTGGATTCGGTATTGGAGGGCCTCTCAGCAGAAGTTAGAATTGTAATAGCCGGGAGGATGCTTAGATCCTTCAAAGAAGAATTAACTCAATATGCAAGGTTAGAGGTGATGGGCGAGATTGATGAGGCTGCACAGTTTTGGAATAAGATCGATGTATTGATCGTGCCACTATTGACCGGCAGCGGTACGAGAGTCAAGATCATAGAGGCTGTATCTCAATCTAAATTGATATTGTCTACAACTATAGGCGCAGAGGGGCTCTCTCTCTTAAACGGGGAGCATGCAGTCATCGCTGACGAGCCAGAAGATTGGAAAACAGCCCTCGAACAAATCATAGCTCAATGGCAAGATTATGAACCATTAGTACGTCATGCTCATGAGCATATTGCCATGCACCATGACTACAGATATATAGCAAAGGATTGTTTGGATTACTATCGTAAGCTGATCAACAAGAAACTGCTAAAATCTAATTGACCTATATTCGTCCATCGTAAATAAATCAGTATTGAAACTTGTTGTTTTAACATCTCGATTCCCGTATCCCCTTGATAGAGGGGACAAAGTGAGGGCTTATTATCAGATTAAAGAGTTGTCTCAACATTATGACATTTATTTGATATCGCTCACTGATCATACCATTACGGAAGATGATAAGAATCAGCTCAAGCCTTATTGTCAATCTATTGATATTCAGATGCTTACGATCAATCAGAGGTATATCAATATGATTGCTGATCCATTCAGCTCATTGCCTTGGCAGGTACGATATTTTTATGATAGACGTATCGCCAGGCATATACATATGATGGTGGAGGAGATAGAGCCTGATCATATCTACACCCAATTGATTAGGATGGCTCCCTACGTCCTAGAGCTATCTGACCAAAAGAGTATAGATTATATGGACTCTATGGATCTCAATATGGTAAGCGGAGGGATTGCGCAGTTCAAAAGGATCCCTTTTTTCAATATGATCGAACAAAAACGATGTGTGAGATATGAGCGAGATATATATGAGAAGTTTCAGTACCATTTTGCTATCTCTCATCGGGATCGTAGATCCTTTGATAGTGAGATTAATGAAGGCATTACTGTCAGCTCCAATGGAGTAGATTTTGACTTTTTTCAATTCAGAGAATCGATAGAGTCAGAGTTTGACGCAGCCTTTATAGGAAATCTCGGATATATCCATAATGATCGAGCTGCACACTACCTGATCGATGAGATTATGCCGCTTATGACGGACGATTATAATGTACTTATCGCTGGCTCAAGACCCTCAGATTGGCTCAATATTAAACAACAGCGCAACGTCCGAGTCGAGGGACATGTAGATGATATAAGAGAGCATTATGCCAAGGCAAAGATATTGGTAGCTCCAATATTTTCTGGCTCAGGTCAGCAAAATAAGATATTGGAAGCCATGGCCCAGGGCATCCCATGTATTACCACTTCATTTGTCAATGACTCTATAGGTGCCGAACCTGGAGTCGAAATTTTAATCGCTGATAGCCCTAAACGATTTGCTGGGGATATGCTCGCCCTCAAGACCGACAGAGATCTATATAAGCGGCTATCGTATGCAGGAAGAATGATGGTAGAAGAACGATTTGGGTGGGAGCAGGCAGTAGCGCCTATCATAGAGGTAATCAAATCTTAAAAAACGGGACAAAACTTATTATCATTATCATGATTGCCAACATAGGAGACGCTAAGTTCAAAGGTGCTTGTGCCCAGTGCTTGACCAGATAGATTGCGCAAATTGGCGTCATAGCTGAGACCTACTAAGAGCCCATTTTTGCCAAAGCCTACGGAGACGATTACATCGGTAGGCTGCCAAGTTGATAGACTACGAGAGCTACGTAACCAGACACCAAGATGCGTGCTGATCCCATCGGTTTCACTAAGTTCATAGCTCAGGTTAGTGCCTAAAATGGCGCTTTGGGATATGCCCTGAGAGAGGTATATCGCTCGTGGCTCTATAGCTGCGAAATCTCCAAATGGAAATGAGGTGCCGATATGCGCTGTCAACTTAGCATCGATTTGAAAAGGTTCATACTCATCCGTTAATCGTATATCTCGATCAAAAAACGAGACATTGGGCCGGTTCCAATGCTGATAGGCAATGCCGATATAGTATGCGTTATTTTTGGCGGGAGTGATACTATAATGTAATCCAATTGATACATCTGGAGCTACTTGACTGTTGCCAGGTAGAATCTCTTGAGTAGATAGGTTAAATTGATCCACGCCATTAAATTCATCCTGAAAATCCAAATTGTTATAGTTGATACCTCGTTGAACAATACCGAATTGAAAACCAAGACTGAGGTATTGGTTAGTTTGTTTCTCGAGCATCTTATGAAAAGCCCCATATAAAGCCAACTGCGTCGTATTGTAATCGAGTAGTGCGACTCTATCCGATAAAAACTGTATTCCTACCGCCACGATATCATTGCCAGCATTATAGCTACCAGCATTTTTAAGATTATATTTTAAATCTCCACCAATCGAAATGGTACTAAAGGGCCGTTCTAAAGGTCCACTCCACTGATCTCGATAATTGGCCATGATGCGATAGGTACCCGAATGTGATCCAGTCAAGGCCGGATTGAGGTATAATGGATTAGCATAAAATTGACTAAACTGACTGTCTTGACTTTGGAGTGCCAAGCCTGCTACGCTACATAAAAAAATAAAAAATCCAGTCCTCAGCTTCATTCTATATTGAGCATCCTTTTGATATGTACCTAATTAAGACCTTAAAACGAAGAAATCCAATGAAAGGTGTATCGACCAAAGATAATATTGTAATTTGACTCTTTTAATAAGGTTAATTTTCAGTGAAGTCAGCTATCAATCGCTTAAGCATTTGCCCCATCCGATCAAAGCCTAATGATGCTGCAGAAATGATCTCCCAACTTCTTTTCGGGGAGAGAGTACAGATCATAGAGAGATATAAATCCAATTGGGTTAAGGTCCGATGTATTAACGATCATTATGAGGGTTGGATGGACCCTAAACAACTCTCACCTATAGATACGCCATCCATTGGTACGGCTGCCGTGGCCTTAGAAATGGCGCAGCCGATTTTTTGTGATGGATTGTCCACCATCATTACTATTGGCTCTGAATTACCTGCATATGATGGTATGACTGCTACAATCGGTACAGATAAGTATAGATATAGTGGCCAAGCATTAGATCCTACGGCGATTAATCGCAAAGCTGCCTTTGTGGAGCGACTAGCTAAGAGATGGCTCAATGTTCCTTATCTATGGGGAGGAAGATCACCTTTTGGAGTAGATTGCTCTGGATATACTCAAATCATATATAAGTGCCTGGGAATACCACTATCACGAGACTCAATACAACAAGTACAAGAAGGAGAGGTCATTGACTTTATAGAGATGACGAGGATAGGAGATTTAGCATTTTTCTCTAAAGGGTCTGACAAGATTACTCACGTCGGAATGATGCTGGATGCCAATAAAATAATCCATGCATCGGGGAAGGTGAGGATTGATTCCATTGATCATTATGGTATATTCAACGAGGAGAATCAAGAGTATACACATAAACTTAAGATCGTCAAGCGCTATGCGAAGATCGTAGATGATAGAGATGAATAATAATATAGAGACAGATTATCTGATCGTTGGTAGTGGAGCAGTAGGAATGGCATTTGCCGACGTGCTGCTGACAGAATCAGATGTGGATATAGTAATCATAGACCGTTTTGGTAAGCCTGGAGGTCACTGGAACGTAGCATATCCATTTGTTACCTTGCATCAACCTTCGGCATTTTATGGAGTGAGCTCAGTGGAACTTAGCAAAGGACTTAAGGATGATGTAGGATTGAACAAAGGTTTGAATGATTTAGCAACGGGAGATGAGATCCTGGCTTACTATGATCATGTATTGCGCCATCATTTTCTTCCAAGTGGACGGGTCAAGTACTTTCCGATGCATGATTACATCGGTGATGGCAAGGCTACATCAATGATTAACGGAGATATACGAGAGGTCAAGGTCAGAAAAAAAATAGTCGATTGTACTTACCTCAAAACCTCTGTTCCTGCTACGCATACCCCTAATTTCTCTGTGGATCGGCAAGTGAATTTTGTTCCTATCAATGATTTAGTGAAGCTTACCCAAGCTCCAGATCATTATGTCATCATAGGTGGAGGCAAAACTGGCATCGATGCTTGCTTGTGGTTGTTAGAACAGCGAGTTGATCCAGACAAGATATCTTGGGTGATCTCAAGAGATGCTTGGCTATTGGATAGGCAGAATACACAGCCAACGGCGGAGTTCTTTGATAGGTCCATGGGAGCGCAGGCTAATCAGTTCGAGGCGGTAGCACAGTCAACGTCGATTGAGGATATGTTTGATCGATTGGAAGCAGCAGGAGTATTGGTGAGAATAGACGAGTCAGTTAGACCCACCATGTTTCATGGGGCGACTATCAGTCAGCTGGAGCTTGTAGCATTGAGAAGACTCAAAAATTTGGTCAGATTAGGTCGAGTGAAACATATAGGAGTTGACGGAGTACAATTTGAAAGAGGATCACAGCATTTTGGGGAGAATACCGTTTATGTTGACTGCTCTGCGAGTGCCATATCAAACTTGGAAATGAAGCCTATTTTTGAACAAGGATTGATTACTCCGCAGACGGTGAGATCATACCAACCAGTGTTTAGTGCAGCGCTCATTGCTCATATAGAGCTTTCTCAAGAAGAGACTAATAAGAACCAACTCTGTCAAGTGGTTCCACTGCCTAATCATGATACAGATTGGATCAGGATGATGGTGACCTTCATGACAAACCAATTTAACTGGAATCAAGACAAACAGATAAGAAAATGGCTGTATAACAATCGGTTGGATGGATTCTCTAAGTTGGTCGCAGACAGTGACAAAGAAGACCCAGAGATAAAAGCGATACTGAGCAAAATGAAGTATAATGTAATGCCTGCTATGATGAAGCTGCAGCAGTATGTCGGCGAAATAAAAAAATAATAGAGTAGTATGAAACAGTTCCAAGTCAAGAAAAAAAAGTTTGTAGACGGTGAAATAGGAGCACTATCCATTCCTGAATTACAAGAAGGAGATGTTCTGATTAAGGTAGACAAGTTCGCCTATACGGCCAATAATGTGACGTATGCTGTAGCAGGAGATATGATCGGGTATTGGCAGTTCTTTCCGGCAACTGGCAATAGAGATATCGCTGAGTGGGGAGTGATTCCTGTTTGGGGTTTTGCTGATGTGGTAGAATCTAATCATGAGGAGGTTCCAATTGGAGATCGATTATTTGGCTACTTCCCTCCGGCGTCTCATGTGGTAATGAGACCTGCTAAAGTGAGTGAGCATCAGTGGTTAGATAGCAGCGAGCACCGCAGTAGTTTACCACCGGCCTACAATATGTATCGCCGAGTTGCCAATGAGCCAGGTTATAATAAGGCATTTGACAATGCTCGGATGATCTTCTGGCCGCTGCACATGACTGCATTTTGCATAGTCGATGCTCTTCAGATGCATCAATGGAGAGGAGCTGATCAAATCATAATCTTAAGCGCCTCAAGTAAGACAAGTCTCGGCCTGGCTATAGGACTAAACGATATGTCCGAAGGCCCTGCGGCCATAGGGATCACTTCGTCCAAGAATCTTCAAACTACTAAAGAGCTAGGTGTATATGATCAATTGCATACCTATGATGATTTGTCGGAAATAGATATGACTAAACCAGCTGTGATCGTGGATATGTCCGGGAGAACCTCTACTGTCAATAGTCTAATCGATAGCATGGGAAATCATCTCAAATATGTGATAAGAGTAGGTCTGACGCATTGGGGTGAGGCAGGACAAGAACCCAATATTAGTAAAGATAAAAGCGAATTCTTCTTCGCACCAGGTCATATGCAAGTCCGTATAAAAGAGTGGGGAGGTGCAACGTTTACTAAAAAGGTAGGTGCCTATATACAAAATAGTGTTGCGAAGATCTCGCAATGGATGAGTTACGAAAAGATCGAAGGGTTAGATGGGCTGATGGCCGTGCACAAGGATGTATGCTTAGGCAATATCCCTGCTAATAAGGGACTGGTCGTAGAGATGTGATCGAATAAAAATAAAGAGCAACGACACCTCGATGTCATTGCTCTTATAAAAAATATTTCTTTAGCAATTACGCTGTAACTTCAGCAGACCAAGCATACTTTTGGAAAGGTTTGTCTACTGGCGTCTCTGCAAGATGATTCGTGTAGTTGCTGATCGTCTTTTGAGCTAAGCCCAGTATGATGTCCAGGAAGCTTTGTTGATTGTATCCAGCAGCATAAAATGCTTGAACGTCTTCTTCTGTCAATCGTCCTCGGTTAGTTACTAACTTAAGTGTAGTTAAGTGCAATGCTTGCAGCTTATCATTTGGCAAGGCCGTACCATTTCGCAATGCTTCTGTTATATCGGCGTCAACCTTGCTCATATGAGCAATAGCTGTGTTTGCTGGCACACAGTAGTGACATT
>CAZJHC010000091.1:0-12024 GCA_964545645.1 uncultured Saprospiraceae bacterium | reverse complement strand
TGGGGTTGTTCTCTATGAGGTCCCTCTCAGCATGCCTAAATCGCAATCCTAATGATGGATTAAAGATTTGATTAAATAGAAGAACTTGCTCACTGATGCCTGATATCAACTGAATGTCATTGCCAAATTCATAACTCTGAAGTCCATCACGACTATCTGGATTAACGCCTGTTGAGCTATAGATGGTATTGAAAAAATAAGTTCGTACTGGCCTATTGATAGGGGTAAAAGACAAAGAACTAAATAGTATAGCATCCCATGCACCACTACCTGGCTGCAGATCTTCTACTAGAAATAATCCTCTGTCGTTTTTAAAGTCAGTCCGTCCCAAAGGTATCTGTGGCCCTGCTCCTAAGCGCCAATTCAATGGCCCTTTAGTGAGGTCGTAGATAAACAATACAACTGGATCTCCTATACCGAAGGTAGATTGAAAGTCTATCTGATTATTGAACCCGTAAATCTTGCGTGTCTGTCGGATGGCAGCTATAGAAGTCTCAATACTAATTCTCTTAGAAATAGAATACCCCGCCCGTATGAGATAGGACTGAGTGGTTCTTTCTCGTTGATCATCATCAAGCCTTTCGCCTTGAGAAAATAATGACCTCAACACATTAAAGTCTGACGTCAGCGTTAATTGCAAGGTCTTAGCTTCTTCCGAGTTGAACCCTATATTACTACTGATAGGAACACCCCCAGAACAACAAGTCTGAGAAGATACATTACTCTGAACTAAAGACCATAGGATGACTATGGAGTAGATGAGAATCTTAATCTTCATAAGTACAAGAAACGAATAGTTGATTCGAATGGTTGAGCATAAAGACTCAATAAGGGCAAACTTGTCTTAGGTGTGACATTATGGTTCCAGGCTATAAATGTTTGATAGATGACTATCGTAACATGGAGCTACTGAATCAATTCTTTACTTTAGAGATCAATTAAGTACTTATGAATAATAAACTATTTCTGTGGTCTATCACGGTAGCATTGGCCGGGTTCCTCTTTGGGTTTGATACGGTCATCGTATCTGGAGCCGAAAAAACCCTTCAGGAGATATGGGGTAGCACGGATGCTTTTCATGGTTGGGTGGTCGTATCATCTGCACTCTGGGGCACTGTGATTGGAGCTATGTTTGGGGGGATACCTACAGATCGGATAGGTAGGAAAAATACACTGATCTGGATAGGCGTTCTATATTTCGTTTCTGCTATAGGCTCAGCCATGGCCAATGATCCTTGGACCTTTGCGATACTTCGATTTATAGGGGGACTAGGGGTTGGCGCATCCACCATAGCGGCTCCTGCATATATCGCAGAGATTGCCCCCGCTGAGAAACGAGGCCAATTAGGGACCTTGTATCAGTTCAACATAGTCTTTGGAATACTCGTTGCCTATTTTGCCATATGGGCGTTAGGAGACGTAGGTTCAGAACCTTGGCGATGGATGATCGGTATAGAGGCAGTACCTGCCTTAATATATGCGTTATTAGCGTTTACTGTGCCTAAGAGTCCTCGATGGTTAGTCATCAAGAAACAAGAAATTGCTGAAGCTCGTAGGATATTTGGACTCGTCAGTGCCCCTGAGATCGTAGAGGAGCGATTGGCCGAGATTGAGGCTGAATTAAATCAGAGTGAAGCAGATGAACCATTGTTTAAATCTAAGTGGGCGATCCCTCTGTCGTTAGCTTTCTTTATCTCGTTTTTCAATCAATTCTCAGGGATTAATGCCTTTTTATATTATGCACCGAGGATATTCGAAATGGCTGGTTTGGGAGAGTCGGGAGCTCGATTGAGCAGTATAGGGGTAGGAGTAATCAATTTAATATTTACCATGCTGGGGATGTTCTTGATCGATCGATTGGGAAGGAAAGTACTGCTATACATTGGCTCTGTCGGTTATATCATTTCACTATCCCTTGTAGCGATGGCTTTTGCTTACAGTTGGACAGGTATTGCAGTGCCTATATTCTTATTCCTATTCATAGCCTCCCATGCAGTAGGTCAAGGAGCGGTGATTTGGGTATTTATCTCAGAGATATTTCCAAATCGCATGCGTGCCAAAGGTCAAGCCTTTGGAGTGTCGATTCACTGGGTGTTGGCGGCGGCTATACCAGCAGTTACGCCTGTATTGTTTACATCGATAGGGCCTGCGCCAGTTTTTGCTTTTTTCGCTTTCATGATGGTCCTGCAGTTGCTCTGGGTATATTTCAAAGTGCCAGAAACTAAAGGAAAGAGCCTCGAGCAATTAGAGCAAGAACTATCACAATAAATGAAGAGAAATATGAATCGTCGGAACGTACTATCAAAGCTGCTGATCATCGTGATTTCTTTGGGATCTGTTGCTTGTCACCATAAGTCTAATAGTGCAAATGATAGCAAAGACAAGATAGTGTCAGCATACTACCAAGAGCCACATAGACCTCAGATACACTTTTCGCCAGAGGCTAACTGGATGAATGATCCTAATGGTATGGTTTATTATGATGGCGAGTATCACTTGTTTTATCAATATTATCCAGATAGCACGGTTTGGGGTCCTATGCACTGGGGTCATGCCATCAGCAGGGATATGATACACTGGCAACATCTACCGATAGCCCTATATCCAGATTCTTTAGGTTATATTTTTTCGGGTAGTGCGGTGATCGATTGGAACAATACCTCTGGATTACAAAAAGGAGTGCATCCTCCCATGATTGCTATATTTACCCATCACGATATAGATGGTGAGCAAAATCAAACTAATACGTTTCAGTATCAGAGCATCGCATACTCACATGACAAAGGACGAACCTGGGAAAAATATTTAGAAAATCCAGTAGTATCTAATCCTGGTATTAAAGATTTCAGAGATCCTAAGGTGATTTGGGATGGAGAGAGAGCACAGTGGGTTATGGTATTCGCTGCATATGATAAAGCCTTGTTTTATACCTCACCTAATTTGATAGATTGGAAACCTACTGGATCGTTTGGCATCTCAGGTGATCATCGGCTTTGGGAGTGTCCTGATCTCTTCCCGATGACGATCCAAGGCAGCAATGAGGTCAAATGGGTGTTGATAACAAGTATACAAAAGGATGCCCCTAATGGAGGGACCGCTACAGGGTATTTTGTTGGTGACTTCGATGGGCACACATTTAAAGGAGATCCATCGAGTCAGCAGTGGCTAGACTACGGAACGGACAATTATGCGTTTGTAACCTGGTCTGATATCCCTGAAGAAGATGGTAGAAGAGTGGGAATCGGTTGGATGAGTAACTGGCAATATGCACAGGTTGTACCCACTACTCCATGGCGGAGCGCTATGACTTTACCTCGAGAACTTAGACTGCATAAGTCCGGGTATGATTATACACTAAGATCCCAAATAGTGGATGAATTCAGTACTATTAAAGAGCTGGAAGGAAGGGTAGTTCTCCAAGAGCAGAGATATACTACTCTGTCGGAACTTGCAGATATATCATCCCATCATGCGATAGAATTAAATGTCACCCTCAAGGTCCCGATTAACGGTATCGTGAGCTTTGCTTTGAAAAATTCAGTTGACGAGGAACTTCACTTTGGATATAATGTAAGTGATCAAACCTACTTCATCGATAGAACCTTTGCGGGCAAGAATGATTTTAATGATCACTTTGGAAACTACCATAAGGCTCAAGCAAATTATGACAAGGAGGTCTTATCCTTACAGGTCGTGTTGGATCGATCATCGATAGAACTATTCGCTGATAAAGGTCAGACGGTAATGACTGACATCTATTTCGCCAGTGAAGCATATACTACGCTATCTATAGATGCCAGCACTAATGATGTCGAATTAATAGGTGGAAGTATCATCCCACTGAGTAGGATTTGGTAGTTAGAATAGATACGCTGCTCCATTAAGTAATATCATCCCATCCAAGACGCCTAAGTAGTATAGCTCAGATCTATCGTTAATCCCATAGATAGATAGTATGAGGCTCAGTATATAGGTAGCTAATAATGCACTACAGACGGTCATATTATATAGCTGATAATCGTATAGCACTAAGACGGCAACGACTACCACGATAAAAGCAGCTGTAATCAATCGTTTGAGAGATACAGTCGATAGGCTGGTAGCAAGGGTGGGAGTACCTTGATCATCATCAATAGCCTTATCTCTATAGTCAAATGGAATGGTGATCATGAAGAAGAAGAAGATTTTTTCAATAAAGACTGTCGTTAGGATGATAGGAGCATACTCATAGTTGTCGGCGATTAAGGGGAGCAAAAACACTCCTGCCCAAACGATAGCAATGATCAAGATTTTAATTAATGGCAAGTCTCTTAGTCTCCTTCGGCCAGGAAGGACTGGTAGTAGGTAGAGTAAGGTCAGAATTGTACAAGGGATGATGATATACCAAAGACTGTAAGGGATAAAAGTCAGTAAGTCTATAGATAGTACTGCTAAACCTACGAAGATAAAACCCAAGACCAACCAGTACTTTTTCACAAAAAGGATTCTGTTGGGTCCTGTCAGCTCAGACAATTTGAAGGAGCCTACCAATCGATGAGTGTTGTACACTATATATGTTGAGATAGCTACAAGTATCGGGAGATCTAAGATCCCCATAGAAGACATATGTCCTAGATAACTTGCTCCTAAGACATAAATTCCTGCAGAGAGGGCAATGTGGCTATTGCTGTATACATAGAACTCAACGATACGTTTGATCGAATTGAGCATGACAAATCTCTAAAAGTACTTGAGAGACATCTCTGGAGTGATCTTTTTCACAGATTCATACATGAGTTTGACCACATTTTGGATGTCATCCTTATGAGCCATTTCTACGGTTGTATGCATATACCTCAATGGCAATGAAATCAGCACTGATGGTATCCCTTCTTTACTATAAGCGAATGCATCAGTATCTGTTCCTGTACTTCTGGATGATGCCGACCTTTGAAAGGGTATCTCCTTCTCTTCGGCCAGGTCTATGATCATGTTCAGTACATTATAATGGATGCTCGGAGCATATGTTAAGCTCGGACCTTTACCAGACTTGACATCACCTTGAACTTTAGGTTTCATCATGGGTGTACTGGTATCATGACATACATCAGTGATGATGGCTATGTTAGGATTGAGTCTGGAGGCGATCATCTGAGCACCTCGGAGGCCTACTTCTTCTTGTACGGCATTGACTATATAAAGTGTGTAGGGTAGCTTGTCTTTATTCTCTTTGAGAAGGCGAGCCACTTGAGCGATGCACCAACCACCCATACGATTGTCTAAGGCACGGCCGGTATAGTAATTGTCGTTGAGCAAGTGTATCTCGTCATCAAAGGTGATGACATTACCAACATGGATACCCATCTCCTTGACATCATCTTTATCTTTAGCTCCGACATCGATAAATATGTTATCGAGTTTGGGAGATAAGTTTGCATCCTTACCTCTACGTACATGTATGGCAGGCCACCCAAAGACACCACTGACGACTCCTTTTGAGCCATGGATGAGTACTTTTTTGGACGGTGCTATGATGTGGTCCGATCCCCCATTGCGTATCACGCTGATGAAACCATCGTCAGATATATAATTGACAAACCAAGAAATCTCATCGGCATGAGCCTCTATGACTACGCTAAAGTCTTGTCCGGGATTGATGACTCCATAGGCGGTACCATAATTGTCGGATTTTATTTCGTCGACATAAGGAGTAAGGTACTCAATCCATACTTTTTGACCTGTAGACTCAAAGCCTACAGGGGCGTTGCAATTATGATAATCAACCAAAAATCTCTCTGATTTTTTATTCCAGATTTTCATATAATATTTCGTTTTATGCTGATTGTTTTGATTCGTAACGTTCGCTCCACTTGATTGGATCCTCACGCCATTGACCTAATGATCTCAGTTGATGAGAGGTCATATTGCCACTATCCTCCATGACTTGTAGTAAGCTATGATAGTTAGATAGAGTAATAAGCGGGACCTGTGCCTCTTCAAAGCTTTTGGCCGCTTCATCAAATCCATAAGTAAAAATGGCCATAGCTCCAGCGACTTTCATTCCTGCCTGTCGCAATACTTCTACGGCCTTGAGACTACTGCCACCAGTGGAGATTAAATCTTCTATAACCAAGCAGTTATCTGTAGGATTCCAATGGCCTTCTATTTGATTTTTAGCACCATGAGCTTTTGCTGAAGAACGAACGTATATAAATGGCTTATCCTGCTCGGCGGCCATCAGAGCACCATGTGCGATACCGGCAGTAGCGACACCTGCTATCTTATCATAATTAGGCATCATTCCTGCCTTATGACAGAATGTATGAATGATCCTTTTTCTAAATTCGGGAAAAGAAAGGATTTTTCTGTTGTCACAATAGATCGGGCTATAGCGTCCTGAAGCCCATTTGAACGGCTGATCAGGACTTAATTTGATTGCGTTGATATCTACTAGCTTCTTAGCTACTTCTTTTTCCGATAGCATTAGTATCATTGTGAACTGTCAAGATAATGAAAGGTGTAAAATATATCATACCTAAAAGGCCTGCGAATGTACAAAATATACTATAATGACCAATTGATATGTCTCTGTCATCAGTCATATCAATCATTAATCGATCTGAGAGAAGGAGACCTTAATCTGAGATATAGTGGCAAGACTAAATTTATTCTTTCAGTATTGGACAAACTCGAGAAGAATATTGACGTTAAAAGAGCCATTATATATTTTTCAGATCTTAAAAAATTGAAGGAAGACTTTTTCTCATTGTTCAAAATAGTAAAGGCATCTGGAGGCCTTGTTCTTAACAAGAGATCTGAGATGCTTCTGATATTTAGACGTGGTAACTGGGATCTACCCAAGGGCAAGATGGAATTAAGGGAGACTAAAAAAGAAGCAGCCCTGCGTGAAGTCATCGAAGAGACGGGACTAAAAGATGTTAGTCTCATTAATAAGTTGATCACTACCTATCATATTTATCTTGACAAATCGGGTAGGAGAGTGCTTAAACCTTCGTATTGGTATACGATGTTTACGGCTCAGGAGAAACTGATTCCGCAATTGGAAGAAGATATTGAAAAAGCAATTTGGGCAAAATCTGAGGATATCACTGCCGGTAATTATGAACCTATGTACTCGAGTATTAGATTGGCCCTACAAGAATTCTCTAATTCATTACCTCATTCTTGAGTCGCATTACCATAGCAAATACCTGATCTATATCGGACTTGCTCACAACCAGAGTGATTTCATTGGATGTACTAAGGACTTCTACAATGTTAATTCCCTGCCAGGCAAGTTGTTTTAAAAGTGTGTAGTAGACTCCCGATACTTCCTGATTACTCTTGGGGAGTTTAATGCCTAAAGCGGCCAAGTTAGATCTATGCACGACGAGTGTCTCATCTATAAAGATAGCCTCTACTTGAGATTGCAGATGTTTGCTCACTACTATGGTTGTCTCATTCATGCCCATACAGATAGAATAATAATGCTGAGATGCATTGTCTATTGATGCTAAGAATCTTGATTGTGATGCTTGAATGCTTGAACTATGTGCATAAGAATAATCCTCTATATCTGATCTGACGACGACATTACCCAGTTGTTGCATGAATGATCTGAGGGACTTGTCGAGCGATTGAGATGGGCTTGGTGGCATCCTTGCAATGGCCATCACAATGGCACTTGTATTAATTTTTTTATCAAAGTGTCGTTGTACTTTGGGTTGAAGATAACGTGCCAACGAAGTATAATTGATTAACCCTGCGTCCATGCTCTCTCGGATGAAGGGAGCATTGTTAATGATAGATTGTATTAATGTTGAAAGCTTCATTTGTTATAAATATAACAATATGTTGTAAAAATGTTCTAAAGTGCTGTTTTTAAGCCCTATAAGGATCGAACTTCTACATTTGCACAAAAATTATCAGAGATGCGAGTATTGAAATTTGGAGGAACTTCTGTCGGGACAGCGCAAAAGATGAGAGATGTACTCTCCATAATCAATGAAATGCCTGGCCAAAAAATGCTGGTGTTATCGGCGATGGCTGGCACGACCAATGCCTTGGCATCTATCAATGATCAACTATATGATGCGGCGTATCCTGAGGCGATGATCAGCATCAATGAGATGCATGCGCAGTATGAAACCGTATGTCAGGAACTATTTGCTGCTTCTTCTATACATTATGCTCGAGCCAAGAGTCAGGTAGATAGAATCTTTGATGACATAAGAAGCCTTTGCGATCGCAGCAAGAAACAAGACGTCTCAAAGATTCTATTAGCCCAAGGCGAATTGTTGTCTACGGCGTTGTTTTATGAGCTTAGCCTCGCAGACAATCTGGAGGTTGCATTATTGCCAGCGTTAGATTTTATGAGACTCGACGAAAAATCTGAACCTTTCATAGAGCGTACGAGTGCCTTGTTGAGACCGATCATGCAGCAAGTGAAGGATAAGACCCTTTTGATTACTCAAGGGTATATATGTCGTAACCACTGGGAGGAAATAGATAATCTCCGTAGAGGTGGTAGTGATTATACAGCCACTATCTTGGGAGCTATCCTTGAATCTGAAGAAATACAGATATGGACAGACATTGATGGCATACATAATAATGATCCACGGATCGTTAATGATACCAGTCCTATCAGACAGATGTCTTATCGAGAGGCTGCCGAGCTGGCCTATTTTGGAGCCAAAATACTGCATCCTACCTGTGTGTTGCCTGCTGAAGAGATGAGCGTGCCCGTCCGGTTAAAATATACCTCCGATCCAAAAGCTGAAGGAACCATCATCTCAGATAAAATCAGCAATAAAGCCATCACTGCCATTGCAGCTAAAGATGGAATTACGACGATTAATATCTACAGCAGTCGGATGCTTATGGCCTATGGGTTCCTCAAAAAAGTTTTTCAAGTATTTGAGGATCACAAGACTCCAGTTGATATGATCACTACCTCAGAAGTGGCGGTTACCTTGACAGTAGATTATCTTGACAATATCGATAAGATTAAATCAGATCTGGAGGCTTTTGCAGAGGTTTCTATAAAATCTGATTATACGATCATCTGTATCGTCGGTAATGAATTGTATGACAATAGTCAACATGTCAACAATATCTTCAACAGCCTTAAAAAAATACCAATTCGGATGGTTTCAATGGGGGGCAGTAGGCACAATGTTTCTTTATTGCTCAAGACGGAGTATAAAAGAGAGGCTCTCATAAGTCTCAATAGCATATTTAAGGTCTAAATACTTTCTTTAATACTTCAAGTTTTCTTCTTGATTGGCCGAGGTGTTTAATATCGGTTGGAATGACTACATTGTCCATCTATTAATAACATATACCTTTGTTATGATAGATACTCTACCAATTCATGATTCTACTACCGTAAGTATTGCCCATCAGAATGTCGGAAGGTCTGATATCATCCGATATGAAAAAATGCATACCGAGATATTTGAGCATTCAGATACGGCATCAATCGCCGTAGCCCAAGAGATAGGTTCACTGATACGATATAAACAGAGTAGGGCAGAGCGATGCATATTGGGGTTGGCTACAGGTACTTCTCCGATCAAAGTATATGAAGAATTAGTCAGGCTATACAAAGAGGATGGCCTGAGTTTTTCTAACGTAGTCACCTTCAATCTTGACGAGTATTTTCCAATGAAGGCTCATAGCGTCCATAGTTATTGGCATTTCATGCATGAGAACCTTTTCAATCATGTGGATATCAATCCTGACAATATCAATATCCCCAGTGGAGAAATAGATTTAGATCATGTCTATGATTATTGTATGTCCTATGAAGATAAGATCAAAAGTTATGGTGGCTTGGACTTTCAATTGTTGGGCATCGGGAGGACTGGCCATGTAGGGTTTAATGAGCCAGGATCTCATATCAAGTCACTGACAAGACTTATTACCTTGGATCACCTGACCAGAGCTGATGCAGCACCAGAATTTAGAGGAATGGATAATGTTCCTAAGCGAGCGGTGACAATGGGTATCGATACGATAAAAAAGGCTAAGCGTGTCGTGTTGTTAGCTTGGGGCCACAAAAAAGCTCCCATCGTGAAAGAAATGATAGAAGGAATCATCAGCCAAGATGTCCCAGCAACCTATCTGCAAGAGCACAACAATGTCACCACGATATTGGATCGGGAGGCCGCCTCCGAATTGACAAGGTTTAAAACTCCTTGGATCGTTGGACCCTGCCAATGGGACTATACACTAATGCGCAAAGCGATAGTCTGGCTTAGCCAGAGGGTGGATAAAACCATCTTAAGACTGACCGAACGGGATTATAATCAAAATGGGATGTCCGATCTGTTGGCACAAGAAGGCTCAGCTTATGAGATAAATATTAAAATGCATAACACCCTTCAAAATACCATAACTGGTTGGCCAGGTGGTAAGCCTAACGTAGATGATAGCAATAGACCTGAGCGTGCCGAGCCCGCACATAAAAGAGTCATCATCTTTAGTCCACATCCTGATGATGATGTTATATCAATGGGAGGAACATTTTTGAGGTTAGTGAACCAAGGGCACGAGGTACATGTAGCATATCAGACATCAGGCAATATCGCCGTTGCTGATCATGATGCCCTGAGGTATGCTGAGTTTACAAAATCATTTAATGAGCAGATGGGAGCATCTAATGAAATGACTGATAAGGTCATCAAACAGCTCCATAAGAAATCTGATAATGAAATTGATACTAAGGAAGTAAGAAAGATAAAAGGTCTTATCAGGGTGGGGGAAGCCAAAGCAGGTGCTCGATATTGTGGCCTTAGTGATGACCAGATTCATTTCCTTAATCTTCCCTTTTATGAAACCGGAAGAGTCAAAAAGAAACCACTTAGTGCTAAAGACATAACCATCGTAAAGGAACTCATTGAGACGATCAAACCTCATCAGATCTATGCAGCAGGAGATTTAGCAGACCCGCATGGCACTCATAGAGTTTGTCTTGATGCCATATTTGCCGCAGTGGATCAGCTCAAGGATCAAGAATTTATGAAGGACTGCTGGGTATGGCTATATCGAGGAGCATGGCATGAGTGGCCTATCCATGAGATAGAAATGGCAGTGCCATTGAGCCCTCAAGAAGTACAAAAGAAGCGCAATGCTATATTTTTCCATCAATCTCAGAAAGACGGCGTGATGTTTCAAGGTGAGGATCATCGTGAGTTTTGGCAACGTGCAGAGGATAGAAACAAAGCTACTGCCACAACGTATAACCAACTAGGGCTAACCGAATATGAGGCTATGGAAGCTTTTGTAAGATATCACTATTAATTAGAAGAATAAGATATGCAGTTATCACAGATTGATTGGGTCATTATTGGGGCCTACTTCCTTTTCGTATTGATAGTCGGATTAATTACATCCAAAAAAGCCAAATCAAACATTGATGATTTTTTCTTATCGGGAAGGAATATGTCCTGGTGGCTACTAGGAATATCTATGGTAGCGACAACCTTCTCAGCCGACACGCCCAACCTCGTGACAGGATTGGTTAGAGAAAATGGGGTCTCAGGTAACTGGGGATGGTGGGCATTCTTATTGACAGGTATGTTAACTGTATTCGTATATGCCAGACTATGGCGTAGATCCATGGTGCTTACGGATGTAGAGTTCTATGAACTAAGATATAGCGGCGCTCCAGCTGCTTTTTTAAGGGGATTTAGGGCTGTTTATTTAGGACTGATTTTTAATGTATTGGTGATTGGTACTGTGTCGCTTGCTGCGATTAAGTTTGGTGAGATTGTCTTAGGTTGGTCAGGATGGTTGACCCTCTTGGTGGCTGGATCTATTACGATTGCTTATAGCACGCTGGGCGGCCTACGTGCCGTTATTTTTACCGATTTTGTCCAATTTATCTTGGCGATGGTCGGCTCGGTTTGGGCTTGTATCTATCTGCTCAATATCGAAGAGATTGGAGGTCTGTCTAATCTTTTAGCTCATAGTAGTGTAGCTCCAAAGTTATCTGTTCTGCCTGATTTTAGTGATCCAAATATATGGGTGCCTGTGCTC
>CAZJHC010000090.1:0-12029 GCA_964545645.1 uncultured Saprospiraceae bacterium | reverse complement strand
GTTCAAAGTGTTTTCCTCGGCATTGTCAAAGTTGAGCTCCTTAGCCCAGTGCAATATTTTAGCCTCCTTGTCATAATAGGGTTTTGAGGCCCAACCGATGGTTTTAATAGGCCCATATCCGGCGTCTGCTCTGGCTTCATTGATGTCATCTTCCTCTGCTTGCATGTCTTCCATCATATCGTCGTAATCGATTTCTTGTGCATCACTGTCTTTGACATAACCTTCTAGTTCTTCTGATACTACAAACGCCCAATCATCTGGATTAGCTAAATGAAAAGAATCTAAGACCATCATGCCCAAAATGCCTTCTTGTTCTGGATTGCCCCATAGGTCAAATATTATTTTACGAGCATCTTCTCTATTAATAAATTTATATCCTAATGGAACATTTAAGTGTACACGCTCAGAAATATGTAGTTCTCCATGCTTGAATTGAATATTACTTTGAAACTCTGCCATTTCTTTATAATAATTCAAATAGTCCAAGACTTGAGAGCTGTCGATATCTGGATCTGTGGAATAAGCCTGAAAAATAAAAGAAAAAAGTAGTGGTACGAAGGTTAGTATTCGCTTGTTCATCCTTGCTTAGTTTGTATTAAATAGTATTCTAATATATCATTATTTTTGTGATTTGAACATGCTTAGAGATCAATTACTGTAAGTACTTACAGAGTATGGATGATGTTATAGTTGATAATTTACTTGTCAGTTAAATGACTTTTTTACCAACTTTCTAATCATTTAGGCTATTTTGATTGTTACTATCGTTAGTATTCTAATTATATAAGAGAGCAGCTATGAATAAGTTAATTCTATTTTTCGCATTAATAATAGGTTTGTCATTTGTCTCCTGTAGCAGCGAGGAAGAACCAATGCCGACAGAACCTACCTCTGAACCAAGTGAGCCCAATGATCCAACGGTCGAAATTGATCCTGCTCCAGATTTTGAATTGGCAACTTTTGATGATTTCACGTTGAAATCTGAAGATTACGAAAATCAGAATTTGGTAATTTTCTTTTTTGGCAATTCTTGTCCTCCATGTCAAGCAGTTGGTCCAGATGTCGAAAGTAAACTCAATGTAGCGTTTAATGACAAAGAAAATTATAGCATTATTGGTATCGATCAGTGGGATGGAAATTCAGCTTCGGTAGAGGCTTTTAGAGATCGTACAGGTATTACATTTCCCTTGGGTATTATGGGTTCTGGCGTAGCACGAGCGTTTGGTACCACTTACGATCGATTAGTCATTGTCAATACTGATGGAAATATTATATACCGAGGTAATAGCATAGCGGCCAATAATCTTGATGAAGTTATTTCTATAGTATCTGGATTAGTAGACTAATGGGAGTAACTTTTAAATCTATCCTTTTAATTTACTTCATATCGGTCACTTGCTTAGGATTGGTCTATGGTCAACAATTAGAGTCATTTTCACTTGAAGACTTAGAAGGAGATTGGCAGACATTGGAAGATCTAAAAGGAGAAAAGGCCACAGTGGTTGACTTTTGGGCAACCTGGTGCAAGCCATGTGTCAAAGCCATGCCTAAATTAGACGAGCTATATGAAAATCTTTCTGATAAAGGACTCGGTGTAATCGGAATTAGTTGTGATGGGCCGAGGAGTGTCGGTAAGATTAATCCTGTGATCAATTCTATGGCCATCAATTATCCGATACTCAAGGATATAGATTGTGAAGTGATGAATGCTCATGAGTTTCAGGCTTTTCCAACATTAGTGCTCCTCGATGCAGATGGTAAGATTACATGGGTACATGAGGGATTTAAGTCTGGTGATGAACATGAGATAGAAAAACAAGTAATGGAACTGCTCAAATGAAACTCTCTTGGGTAGTAATTATATTCCTCTTTTGCTCGCTTGTTACTCAAGCTCAATTATCGTTGGTCACACTTAGTGAAGTCCAGTTTGGCAAACTGCCTAATGAAGCAGCGGATCCTTTTGTATCGTTGTATGATCGGACGACTATAGACTATCGATGGAATAATTTTAAGCTTTCTACTACAATTGAAAATTATAATAGCCCTTTTGAGGGCCGAGGCTATCTCGATCTGTCTCAAGCTTCTCTCACTTATAAAAAGAAAAAGTGGACAGCTAAGATTGGTAACTATTATGAAACCATAGGTCGTGGGTTATTGCTTAGATCTTTCGAAATACCTGGAGCTTTATTGGAGGATTTTGGATTTAGGTCTCGCAACTATTTTCATAGAGATCAGTTAGGAGGCTCTGTTAGATATAAGAGTAAGAAGTGGAATGTGAGGGCAATGTATAGCCAGGTGCTGAATAATGTGCTCCCACCAATTTTTGATCGTGAACAGCGACGATCCCAGTCAATCGCATCTGTCTCTACCGAGTACAGAGTATACAAAAAACAGAAACTCGGATTAAACTACATGCTCTTGCAAGATGACGGCCAGAGCAATCAACACTTGTATAGTCTATCAGCTACGGGCCCTTTGAGCTCGGCCATGACATACTACCTAGAGTTTGCATCCAATACCTCGGACAACAATAACAGTGCAATCTATGCTGGCGTCAATGGATTTATAGGAGCCTTCAGTTATAATGTAGAATTTAAGAGCTATGACGATTTTATTATCGGCAATGGTTATAATGAACCACCGGCCCTGATTAAACAACATACTTATAGGGTGCTTAATCGTAGTACTCATGTGACCAACCCATTGGATGAGATGGGTTATCAGGTAGATTTATATTATACTTTGACCAATCTGAGCTCTATCAACGTTAATCATGCGATTGCGATCAATGAATTTGGAGGGACTACGTTCACTTTTCAGGAGTATTATGTAGAGTGGAGTAGTAGTATAGGAGAACTTATGGACTATAAGTTCTTTATAGATTATGCGCAAGATCCATTTAAAACCGAAAGCGATCGTCTCTCTACGGGAGTATATTGGGATATAGCGGTCGGCAAAGGAGCGATGAGGTTATTGCCGGAGATAGAGTTTCAAACTTTTGATCGATCGGGATCCAGGGTCTATAATCATAGCTACTCTCTTGGTTGGCAGGCTGATGATAAATTATTTATCTCCTTACTGGCAGAAGGGACAACAGATCCATTTTTGATTTTTGACAGTGATGCTACTCAGAGGTGGTATATCGGCAGTAACATTCGAGTAAAGCCCAGTTATAAACATACATTTCAACTCTTTGTAGGGGAGCGTCGTGGAGGGCCACTTTGTAGTGCAGGAGTCTGTTATGAGATACTGGACTATAAGGGGATAGAGCTGAGGTGGACAGGTCGATTCTAAAAGGTAATCTCCAGTCTTGTTTCGTCTTTGAGGTTGTCCGTATATAGTTGAAATGTAGCTCCGTGGTTCATCAGGATGTCTCTGATAAGTATCAGGCCTATACCTTGACCAGTTGGCTTAGAGGAATAGAAAGGCGTGAATAGTTTTGACTTTTGTTCTTCGGATATGCCTGGACCATCATCTATGACGATGAGGTGTGGGGCATGATGGCTGGCGACTAGTGTAATGGATCCTTCAGTACCTATTGATTCTATGGAATTTTTAACAGCGTTGATTAGGATCTGTTGTATTTGGCTCTCATCACATTGAATGACAAGCGGTTTGGCAGGAAGTTGGAGCTTGATGTCTATATCTCTATCATGTGCCTGAGCCACCATGATAGACTTTATTCTTAGCAAAAGCTCCCCTATAGAGACTTCGTCCATAACAGGATCAGGCAAGCGCACCACATTAGCAAAATTCTTCATGAATCTGGCAAGGTCCTCATTCCTTTTTCTGGCGATTGTTAGAAACTCAGCATACTCTTCATCTTCTGACTCCTGCAATCCATATTCTATAACTGTATCCAATATAGAGTTAATCGCTCCCATGCTATTGTTTATTTCATGAGCCATCATCCTAATCACTTTACCATAGGCCTGTTTTTCACTTTCGAGTAGTTCTTTGGACAATTCTTCGATCATGATGAATTTTCTATTGAACCCCTTGTGAATGACACTACTGACTTGACATCTGTATCGAGTTACATTGTCTAATGTGATCAACTCCTTTTCTCCTATAGGTATTTTGAGGATTTCACTGACGATGGTATTGTCGATTGATGACAATGGCATCTCCTGATCAGCATTCTCCAAGGAAAGTATCTCCAGAGCAGCAGGATTTATATCGGTTATTCGTTCGTCATAGTCGAGGAGGATCATGGCGATAGGTGACGCCTTTATAATAGACTCAAGGAAGAAAGATTGTTCTTGAGTTTTGACTCTTTCGAGCCTTAATTTTTCAAGCATTTGATTAAAGACATCGATCAACCCATTGATATCTCCACTACCAGTTTTTAAAAACTTCACATTGAAGTCTTCATCCTTGATAGCATCAACGCCAGTCTGCATGAGCTCTATAGGCTTGATAAAATTGCTGTAGATTCTATAGCTCAAGGCAAGAGATAATATGATTCCTACTTCTGATAATAGGAAGTACCATTTACTATCAATCAGGATATAATAGGATAATCCTGCTACGAGGCTATGTATCAGTAAGATGAAAATGAGGTATTGATATTTGATCGACATGGCAGTTATAGATCGATCATTTAATATCATATTTCTCCATGCGACGATAGAGGCTACTTCTTGTCAAACCCAATGATCTGGCTGTTTTGCTAATGGAGTTATTATGAAAAGCCAACGCTTTTCTAATCATTCTCTCTTCGAGCTCTTCGAGCGTAACCTCCCCTATATCAGGCAATGCCAGTTTGTCGGTTTTCTTGGTTACAGACATCATATTATCTTGAAAATCACGAATTCCTAATATCTGCTTATCCATTGAGAGCAGTACTGTGCGCTGGACAATGTTTCTTAGCTGTCGTATGTTGCCAGGGTAGGTTTGATTAGAGAGCCATACCATGGCTTCATTTGCTATTGATGGCTCTTCGAGATCATATGAATTGCTTACATTTTTAGTAAAATGTTTGACTAGCACAGGGATGTCTTCGGTTCTTTCTGCAAGAGAAGGGACATGAATCTCGATGAGGTTGATTCTGTAGTAGAGATCTTCTCTAAACTCTCCAGAGGCCACCAGCTCCTGCAAGGATTTATGTGTAGCGCTGACAATACGGACATTGGACTTGATAGTCTGGCTTGATCCAAGTACCTCATAGGATTTTTCTTGCAATACTCTGAGGAGCTTAACTTGACTTGATAGAGCGAGATCTCCTACCTCATCAAGAAAAATGGTTCCCCCTTCAGCCTTAGCAAATCGACCTGTGCGATCTGAACTGGCATCTGTAAATGCTCCTTTGACATGTCCGAACATCTCACTTTCAAATAATGAGGTAGAGATACCTCCGAGATTTACTTTAATGAATGGATGCTGGGCACGCTTGCTTTGGCTGTGGATTGCTTCTGCGATAAGTTCTTTGCCCGTACCACTATCACCAGTGATTAGGATACTGGCTTCCGTTGGAGCCACTTTATGAATGATTTTTAGTACGTCCAGAAGAGCGGGACTTTGCCCTATAATGTGAGTTGTAGAAATTGTGGTGTTGTCATGGTTATTATTAGATCCATATAAAGAAAGTGCTGTATTGATAGAGTTAAGTAGATGCTTGTTATCCCAGGGTTTGGCAAGAAAATCTTTAGCTCCATTCTTCATACCTTCAACGGCTAATTGTAAAGTGGCCCATCCAGTGATTAATATCACAACGATAGAGGAATCATAAGCTTGGATCTTGGCTAACATCTTCATGCCTTGTCGACCACTAGTATCGATGCTAAAGTTCATATCCAAGAGTATCAGATCAGGATCGAATGAGGCAATAGTGTCCATAGCCAAGACAGGCTGATGGACACTTGTTACTTCAAATGAAGACTTCTTCAGTAATAATTTCAAACTGGCACAAACAGTCTGATCATCGTCTATGATTAAGACCTTATTCATATCGGTCACTAATAACCGATATTTTATTTAAAAAAAAGACAGCAAAATCATCAGTCTTCATGCAGTGCGGTTGCTGGATGAATTCTTGACGCCTGAATACTTGGATAAAGAGCGCAAAGAGTAATTACTACCAATACGATAATGGTGGCATAGGTGATACCTCGATAAAAGATGGTAGGATTAATATCTACTACTTTTAATATCGGAATCTGCATAGCGAAGAATATTCCTACTATAAGTGCCAACGAAGCGAGTAAAATGACCTCTAAGGTAAATTGTTGTACAATGGAGCCCGCATGAGCGCCTAGCGCTCTCCTTAGGCCTACTTCCGCCTTCCTTCTACTGATTGAATAGGACAATACACCAAATAGACCTAAAGCAACATTAATGCATAAGAAGAGGCACATACTTAATAGTGCGACTATGGGAATCCATGATTGTAGATTAGCTCGCTTCCTCAATAGAGGAGCATCTTGGATCGAAAAACTCGTCGTCTTGAGGGTGCTTTCAACAATCCTACTGATTTTTTCTTCGTAAGCGACATCTGCTGTAGGATCCATTTTGAGATAAGCGTTGCTAAGTCTGGCAAATCCATTAAAATCAGGATTGGACAAAATGAGTAACTTATTATCTGATTCTTCAAACTCTCCACCATACTTATATTCTTCAACGACTCCAACAATTTTAGATTCTGTGCCTTGAAAGGGGATAATACTATCTATCATATTTTTATCGCCGAAGGTTTCTGTCATGAATGTCTTATTGCCAATAAGCATTTGGTAAGTAGAGTTAAGGTCTTCTTCAGTAAAGGCTCGACCTTCTACAATATTCATTCCATTGGCCTCGATGAAATCCTCATCAACCACAGAATAACATGCTTGTATATCATACCCCAAGTCATCATTGCCACTGCACCAATTGCTGCCGGCAAAAGGGCTTACTTGATGTCCAAAACCTACACGCTCCACTAACTCCATGTCTTGCAATGATCTTTTGAGCTCTGCTAGTGTCAAGTTTCGTATAGAGTCACTTAAGTTGTCTAATTGTCCAAATCTGATGTACTTGCGATTTTCGGTCTCAAATCCTAATGGGTCATCAAGACGATCCGTATTATAAAATACGAAGCTTAGTACGGCAAATAAAACCATAAATGCCAAGAGGATTTCTAAAAGAATAAGAGCGTTGGCTCCTTTTTTATTCCAAATGAGGGTGAATATATGCTTGATCATAATTTATTCTGTTTTAGAGCTGATACAACGTGCATTTTGGACATTCTATAGGCTGGTAAAAGGCCTGAGAGCAGTCCGAATATTAAGCAAATGATGATACTGTAGGTAAAGAATCTGTAATTTATCTTTAGGATTACATCGCCCATGAGACGTGTATCATTTATAAGATAGATAGCTATCATAGCCAATCCTAATCCCAAGATACCTCCGAGTAATGTCTGTACGATATTCTCAATGATGAATTGGATAAGAATAGTAGTTCTATCGGCGCCAAATGCTTTTCTTACTCCTATCTCCGAGCTTCTTTCCATCATCCGGCCTACATTGAGGTTGATCAGATTGAGCGTGGGTAGTAATATGAGGAAGCCAAATAGAGAGAACATTACCCATTTCATAATACTAAGACTCTTCTTCGGTTCGTCCATGTCCAATAGTAATCCCGCATAAGCTTCAAGGAAGGCAAAGGGTTTAAACTCTATGATATCATAATTGTCCTGTGCTGAGGCTGGTACTTCTGTATTAGAGTTGATAAAGGTTATATCTTCTTTTATTAATTCTACATCTGATGGCAGCGCTCCTAAATACATAGCGGTATATGAGCCAAAACCATCTTCATTCCTATTCTGTAACTCGAGATGATCATGAGTGTATGGCACGATGATATCAACGGCAAGCAACATAACACCTGCGGGCTTGACCACGCCTATAATCTTAAATTCTCGGCTATCCATTTCGATAAACTCTCCGATAACATTGTCTTTCCTTCCGAAATATTTATCTGCTAAATCATCAGTAATTACGGCTACGAGCTCTTCGCTTTCGACAGCGGACTGACTAAATCTAAAGCCGTCAACGAACTGAAAATCGAATACATCCCAGAATCTATGATCACTATATATAGCTTTGAGTTCGACTTTGGAGTTATTGACGTAGGAATTATAGACCCTATTTCTATTAAAGAATGTGTAGTTTTTGGCATTTGGTATATTGCTTAGATGTTCTTCCAAGAACCAAACTCCGAACTCGTTATTAGAATTGTTACTACCCGCTTCCTCAAGAGTGTAACTAGTATCGATGACCTGAGCCCCATTGTAACTGGTGGTGTCATAAGCATATATGGTATCATAGAACATTCGCTGAAGGCGTAAGTTGGGTACAATGACCATCTTGTCCTTTTGAGAGAGAGGTGGCGTCTTGCCAGCTTCAGTCTCCAGCATAGAGATGATGAGCATGAGTATGGCCAAGGTGAAACTAATGCCGAATAAGGAAATTGCGGTGAAAAACTTGTTCCTCCCCAATACTCTTATGGCTAACTTTAAATAATTACTTATCATGGTGATTCATTGAATTGGTGAGTGATTAAGCGACTTGCTGGCCATCGTAGAGGCGCATCAATTTGTGCGTTTTCTTGGCCATGTTTTCATCATGTGTTACCATGACTATAGTTGTATTGTTCTCGGAATTTAGGCGCATCAAGATATCCATCACTTCATTACCCATTACGCTATCCAAGTTGCCAGTAGGCTCATCTGCTAGTATGATTTGAGGATTGCCTACTATTGCTCTTGCTATAGCCACTCTTTGTTTTTGTCCTCCTGACAGTTGACTTGGAAAGTGAGACATTCTATTTTTTAGTCCTACGGATTCTAATGCCTCTTCGGCAAGTTTTCTTCTTTCCTTACTACTCGTTTTGCGGTAGAGTAGTGGCAATTCTACATTATCCCGAACTGATAGATCAGGGATCAAGTGAAAGCTTTGAAAGATGAAACCCAGCTTTTCATTCCTAAACCTTGCCATTGATTTCGTATTGTATTTGGGAGGTTGAGATCCACCTATCGTAACTCGCCCATTAGATGGGGCATCGAGTAGGCCAATAATATTGAGCAGGGTGCTTTTGCCGCATCCTGATGGTCCCATGATGGATAGGAACTCCCCTTCAGGTACAAGCATGTTGATTCCGTTAAGGGCTGTGGTTTCGATGGTCTTTGTTTTATAAACCTTATTGATATTTTCTAGCTTAATCATAATATTTAGATATGAGGAGTATTTAATTAAAGTATTGTATGGGTTGATTCATCTCGAAGTCATAAGCGGTTAACCTACGTATCTGATAATAAGTGATCCAATAGTCTTGGAGCGTATTAATATAATCTCTGAGAGCTTGGTCTTTTTCTCGTTGGGCGATCGTTAGATCGGTGATGCTTATATCGCCAAGGATATATCTCTGACGAGAGATATCGAATCTATTTAGAGAGACTTCTTTGATTTCTTGTTGTAGTTTAATCTGCTCCTGTAGTTGATCCCAGTTGGCTATTGCTTGTATTATTTCATTGTCAAAATCTAATTGACTTTGAGCTATTTGTTGTTGAATCAGTTCTTTTTGAGCCTTAGCTATTCCAACGGCAGATTTTTTTCGACCCCAATCAAGAAGAGGAATGCTTAGACTGAGCTGGACTTGTTGTTCTGAGATAGGATCAGTATAAATATCACCTAGTTGCTGCGATCCTCTGGCATAGCCAAAACTGGCGAATATATCCGCTCTGACACCAAAGTCCACCTGTGCTTGATTAATCTCTCTTTCAGCTTCGAGTTTTCGTCTTTCAAATGATATAATATCGGGTCTGTTTGCCCTTGCTTCTGCTAGTGCCTTAGAGCTCACTATAGAGATATCTTGACTCTTAGGTGTCGGTGTAGATAGTGTAATATCTGAAGTAGACTCGCCACCTAAAAACGTCGATAAGGCGCCCTGAGCAAAAGTCACTTGATAATCGGCTGCAGAGAGGTTTTTAACTGCAGACTTATACTCCAGTTCGAGCTGAAGAAGCTCATTTTTGGATATTTTTCCTAGTTCATATCTTTTTTGAGCTATGTCTAGCAAGGTGGCATTAACATCCGAGTTAGAACGGGCAATCTCTTGATTGAGCTGTGCCGCCAGTAAGTTAAAAAAGACGATTGCTCCTCTGAGGTGTATATCCTCCATATCGATGATATACTTGCGGTCGGCTTCCTGTAGGGAGAGGGGTTCTATTTTGTCAGCCCACTTGAGGGCATTAAAGCCAAATATGGGCTGCGAAATACCAATTCTGAAAGGAACTCCATTCCATTGATTTCCATCATTAGAAAAATCATCAAATCGTTGTAATTGGGAGCTGACAAAAACAGTCCCACCGGTTGCTTTTACTTGTTGTTCTATCCCTAGATTGATGCTTGAGTTGTTTTGTGATACAGATTGAAAAGCTATAGAGCCATCTGGTTGTATAATTTCTCTAGATGTCTTCACAAAATTGGGTGCCAAGATGTCCAATGAAACGCCTGGATTGAGATTAGTCTTAAAGAACTGCCATCTCGATTGGGCGATATCATTGTCGGCCTTAGCCTGATACTTGAAGATGGACTGCTCAGCGGCCTTATCTAAGACCTGATTGAGCGTCCAAGACTCTTGGCCGTGGAGTGATTGCAATGACAATACCGCATATCCCAATCCTCCCCAGATGATGCTGATTATTAATGATTTGAAATGATTGCTATTTATCTCTTGCATGGGGGATTATTTTTTGCTGGTTACGACAAATTCATCAAGATGATCAAAGTCCTCCATGTCAGAGATGATGACTCTATCCCCGATATTGAGATTATCTACGATTTCTACTTGATCGCTGTTTTGCAGTCCTTTTGATATCCTTCTTTTGACAGCTTTGTCCCCTTTTATGACATAGATGTATTGGCTCGAAGCCCCTCTGAAGGCTGGACCATTCTTAACCTTGAGTACGTCGGATTTTTTATCGGTGATGATGAGCACATCCGCTCTGATATTGGGCCTCAACAAGTCGGTGTCAGGCGAATCTAATGCTACATTGAACCTTACAGTATTATTCTCTACGGCTGGAAGAATGGTCGCAATATGCCCAGGAAAATCCTGCCTATTGATACGAACCTTAACGGGCATTCCGACTTTTATTTTATTGGTGTTGCGATCCGAACTTGATGCTTCGACTCTAAATTTTTCGAGGTTAGCAATTCTTACCAGAGGCTCACCTTCTTGAACCTTACGTCCTAAGTCTTCTTTGACCCATGTAATGACTCCCTCTTGAGGTGCTCGTACATTTGTTTCTCGGAGTTTTCTTTTTAGTTCAGCAAGCTTATTCTCTTGGATGGTGTACTCTAGTTCGAGGCCTTTCTTTTCATTTACATTGACACTTCGACGATAATCGAGTTCATTTTCGAGCATTGATTTTTCAATCCGTGCCACTTTCAGTTGCAACTCTGCTTGCTCTACCTCTTCTGCCGTAGCTCCACCTACTTCCTTTAGTCTCTTTTGATCTGTAACTTGAGCCACCAGTTCTTCAAGTTGCAATGCTTTGATTTGATTTTGATAATCAAGATCTCGCAGATTTTTATCATACTCAAGTTTGAGTTTGTCGATATTATTCCTTCTTAATTGAAGCTCATCATAGAGCTGGTCATACGTGAGTTGAGTAAATTCTTGATCTAACTCTAGAATGAGATCCCCAGTTTTGACGAATTCTCCATTGCTTTTTACCACTCGTTTTATTTCAGTGGCTACTGGGGCATTGATTTCTCTTTCTATTGAAGGAACGACGATGCCAGTTGCTGTGAGGGTGTTTTGGATATCCCCTCGTTCTACAGATACGATATGAAGCTTCTTGGTGTCTATCTTTTTGGTGAGTAGGCCTCGTCCGTACCATAGGAGAATGGCCACTACACCAAAGATGACTATATACTTGATGATATTTTTGACATTTCTTTTGCTGACTTCACTATCTGATATTTGGCGATCCATGGTAATAATTTATGGTATGCCAAATAAAGAGCGAAGGCTATGCCAATAAT
>CAZJHC010000089.1:0-12085 GCA_964545645.1 uncultured Saprospiraceae bacterium | reverse complement strand
TAGAGGCTCATCAAAACGATTGTTTGGAGCAGGAACTCTTTAATAATCTTTCTAATAATGACTCGTTAAATAACGATATTGAAATTATAGGCAATTATATCTTAATAAATTCGTCTTTGCCAAAAAAGATATATATGATCTCACGAGTAATGAGATCCTTGATAAGTATCAAATTGAAGGGCTTGACAAAAGAATTATAGCAGGCCAATATATCAAGGCGGTACAGGACCTGCCGGGGGCGATTAGATTTGCTTTTGGTAATATTTTATGGGGCATCATCATGACAATTTTGTTACTCGGAGTTTTCATGAAGCTCTTATATATCCGTAAGAGCAAATATTACGTCGAACACATCTTACTTCTTTTTAATATTCACAGTTTTACGTTTATCATCATTTCTATTCCCATGATTTATTTAAAGATTTGGGAAGATAGTAATCTTGGAGCCTCAGTATCCTTGTTCATACTGACCATATTTATCTATGGATTTTGGTCCTTTAAGACTTATTACAAGCAAGGATGGATTAAGACTATTTTAAAGACATTCGCACTAAGCATAGCATATGTGATAATAATATGTCTTTCAATGGTATTTGTCCTTTTAATTAGTGCGTTAGTCTTTTGATTGAAATCTGGTATCGTATGTTTGCTTCTTAATTATACTCATGAGTAAGTCTTACGATACGGTAGTTGGTTTAGAGGTGCATATACAGCTTAATACCTTGAGCAAGGCGTTTTGTAGTGATGCTTTATCTTTTGGTGATGCACCCAACACTCATACGTCTGCTATATCATTGGCTCATCCAGGTACGCTACCAGTGGTCAATCAGCGACAAGTAGATAAAGCGATAAAGTTAGGAGTGGCTCTTGGTTGCCAGATCAACGAGCTCAACTTCTTTGATCGAAAGCACTATTTTTACCCTGACTTACCTAAAGGGTATCAAATCACGCAGGACAACGAACCTATCTGTATCGGTGGTAGCTTAACTATCCTCGTCGATGGAAAAGAAAAAGTTATAAAAATCCATCATATACATATGGAGGAGGATGCAGGTAAGACCGTCCACGATATGGATGAACAATACTCTCTGGTTGATCTAAATAGAGCAGGTACTCCCCTACTTGAGTTAGTGACAGAACCAGATTTAGCGTCACCTGAAGAGGTTTATCAATTTATCTCTGAGTTGCAAAAATTACTACGATATATCGATGTGAGTGATGCTGATATGGAGAAGGGTTCGATGAGATGTGATTGTAATGTCTCTGTCAAACCTATAGGCAGCCCTACCTTAGGAGAGCGATGTGAGATTAAAAACCTCAACTCCAAAAGATTTGCTCGGGAGGCGGTTACTTATGAGGCCAAGAGACAAATTGACCTCTTAGAGGCAGGCGAAACCATTAGCATGCAGACTCGCCATTATGATGTTGATAAGAAAATAACCCTTGCCTTACGGGACAAAGAAGGTGCTGAAGACTACCGTTATCTACCGGATCCAGATTTGGCTCCAATCAGGATTTCTAAAGAAAAGTTAGATAGTATCATACAAGAGATGCCAAAGATGCCATGGGAGGTCAAAAAAGATCTTACAGACAAGCATCACCTCCAACCAGAGATAGCAGACTTGCTGATATCATCACCAGAGATGGTCGACTATTTCTATGAGTTGTTGGAGCATACAGGCGACCCCAGGCAGTCAAGCAATTTCATGGTTAATATACTAGTTCCGCACCTTCAGGAGCAGCAATTGTCCTTGGCCCAATCACCAATAAGTGTGCGATCTATCGTAGCCTACCTGGCACTGATCAAACAAGAAAAAGTCACTGCATCCATCGCAAATCAAAGGCTCTGGCCAGCCATGATAATAGAGCCCCATGAAGCACCGGACAAGCTCGCTCAAAAGCTTGGTATCATGATCAACACGGATGATTCCTTCATAGATGATCTCATCTCCACAGTACTGGATGAAAATCCTGCTCAAGTAGCTCAATACAAAAAAGGTAAAAAAAATCTTATCGGATTTTTTGTAGGAGCCATTATGAAAAAATCTAAAGGAAGTGCCAACCCCAAAGCACTACAACAAAAATTGAAAGAAAAACTTGATAGCTGATCCTATTTTAAATCCAATCATTGTGCTATATTCTACATGTGATTGAGATAAGTGCATTAACCAAAAGATATTATTCTATCAGTGAGGTATCTGAACTATTGAACATTGCCCCTACAGTTCTTAGGTTTTGGGAGGGAGAGTTCTCCTCCATACAACCAACTAAAGGTCGTAACGGCATAAGGCGTTATACCTCTAATGACATCCAAGATATATTATTGATACACAACCTCTTAAAAGAGCGGGGCTTTACTATCGAAGGTGCCAAGAAGGAAATAAAAACCGCTCAATTACAAATCAAGCAACAAAAGATTCTCGTGAAGAAACTGCGAGCTATAAAATCTCGATTGATCAACTTGCGAGATCAACTAGGATAATCTCTTACAATTCCAAACTTTCAACATCGACCGTCACATTGTCGATGATACTCTGAAGCCTCTCAGGTATATGCTCTTGATAACGCCCTCCGATATGCTTAGCAAAAAAGGCCTCACAAACAGCTAAGAATGCCATACTATTATCAGGATTAGCAAATCCATGTCCTTCATCGGGAAAGTTTAAGTATTCGACCGCTAAATTATGTTGGTGCAATGCCGCAGCGATTTGATTTGATTCTGCCGTTTTTACTCTTGGGTCATTATCGCCTTGAGCAACTAGCAGAGGAGCCTTGATCTTATCGGCATGGAAGAAAGGAGACTTACTGCGCAGCTGTTTTTGTCCTTGGGGAGTATTAGGATCTCCGAGTCTCAAGTAAAACATCTTGCGAGCGGACTCCCAGTAAGGAGGAATCGATTGCAATAAAGTAAACAAGTTAGAAGGGCCTACGATCGATACACCACAAGCATAGATATCGGGAGTAAATGCCAAGCCAGCCAAAGTAGCATAACCACCATACGAACCTCCCATGATCGCAATCTTATCAGAAGGAGATATCCCCTCTTGTATAAGATAAGCTACACCGGCGGAGATATCATCTTGCATGGCCTCACCCCATTCTCCATTTCCTGCGTTGAGAAAACTCTTACCATAACCCGTCGAACCTCTAAAATTTGGTTGAAGGACGGCATATCCCCTATTGGCCAAAAATTGAGCATAAGAATTATATCCCCAAAAATCTCTTGCCCATGGTCCTCCATGAACAAATAGGATGGCAGGAACGGGAGCATTTTCTACGTTCTTGGGGAGTGTAATATAGGCGGGAATTTCTAATCCATCCTTTGAATTATACGTCACAGGCCGCATCTGACATAGATGTTCTACAGGCAACTCTGGGCGAGGTCGATACAAAAATGTAATAGAGCGATCATCCCGATTAAACAAGTATGCGGCACCAGGGTCTATATCAGAATTAACATAAACAATGTATCTCCTCTCATCACGAGTACCAGAACCAAAAGAGACCTCAGAGTCTGTAAACTTTGATGAGAGATGATTATAGTCATCTTCAAAATCCTTATCTCTCCAGTAAATAATTGTTTTATCACTGGTGTAGCTCGTGCCAATGACCTCTTCTCGTAGATCAGAGTAGATCAATCCACCAAAATCAACCTTCCCTTTAGGATCAGATTCAATTTCTTCAGTCACTCCGGTCGATAAATCCATCAGGTATAGGGTTGATAAGTTAACCTCACCTCGATTACTGATAAGATAGACACGGCCATCCTGATGAAATCTTGATGGGTTCAGACTCTCCTCATGCGTACAGCTCATGAGAGAATGCCAATCGTCATCCTCATACTTCAAGAGTTCTGTCCCTCCATCAGACATCGTACGAGTTGCCAGTCTCAACTGATCGTCAAGATCAAAGTATATCGCACTATACTGCACTTGATTCTCCAATATTAAGGTTCGTTCACCAGTGGAGATACTTACTTTGTACAAATCGTGCCAAGCAGGGTCTCTATCGTTGAGGCCTATATAGATTGAATCATGATCTCCCTTAGGTAGTTTATAAATAAACGCCCTTACTCCTTCTACAGGTGTAAGGTCCTTGGTCACGGGAATTACCCCTTGGGATGCCATCGATGGATCGACTGCGTACACATGATAATTTTCATCACCTCCATTGTCCTGGACAAAAAGGACACGAGAGGAGTCTCTACTCCAGAAATATCCTCCTATAGGTCTATCTGTATCCGATGTTATCGGGAGTGCCTGATCAAAATCCTGAGCGACTTTTTTTACCCATATATTGCGAACTCCGTTGAGTGGTTTTATAAATGATATATACTTGCCATCGGGGCTTATCTGACCACCAGATATTTCAGGATTTCCAAAAAATATCTCTCTATCTATTAATGGAGTTTTCATAGTGATCTATTGATATAACATGACAAATGAAAAGAGGTCAAAGAAAAGAAATTAAAAAGAACTTTCGTAAGAATGAAATCAAATCGACAGACTGCAGTGACTCATAAAAAAGAGAAGGCGGTTCTCCACCACCTTCTCTAACTGACTTAATTACCTTAATGTTGGAAAAACTATTTTTTGGTTGGGCAATAAAAAAGTATTTTTTGGATATTAAGTGAAAGGATTATTGCAACTTTTCCAATATGACCAAGGTAAGAGATCACCTTGGTTTTTCACTCCCCATAAATGGGTATTTTTTTTAGGATTGTTATACTAAACAAGTCAGAATGACTTTGCTAATATGAATGTATCAGCGAGAGTAAGTGTTACTATATTTTTCTTTGTCAATGGTTTAATCTTTGCATCTTGGGCAAGTCGCATTCCGGATTTGCAGAGTGCCTTTAGTTTGGATAACAGCAAGATGGGTTTTGTCCTACTTGCTCATAGCATCGGAGCCTTTGTGTCAATGCCATTCACAGGGATACTTATCCAGAAAATAGGAAGCAAATTTGTCAGTTTATATGCGGCCATTGCCTTTATTACATTTTTCGTTCTTATTGGATTAGCTCCCAGTTATATAGTACTTATGATCGTATTCTTTATGACGGGCAGTGCTACGGGTATTATGGATGTAGCAATGAATTCACAAGCTGTCATAGTCGAGCATGAGTATCACAAACCAATCATGACTTTTTTTCACGCCATGTTCAGCATAGGAATGGTCGTAGGCGGGTTAGTCGGTTCATATTTTGTCGGATATCAGCAGTCCATCAGTACTCATTTATTATTCATCGCAGCATTGTCCATTATCATGGTTTTATATGGTTATAGATCTATGTTAGGGGAACCTCCCCAGTCATTAGAGTCTAAGACCAAATCACGGATGAGACCCTCGTTACCGATTATCGCTTTAGGTATAATCGCTCTATGCTGTATGATCGGTGAGGGAGCTATGTCCGATTGGAGTACCAATTACTTGAAAAACATTCTTCAGACATCTCCATCATATACCACCTTTGGATTAACTGCTTTTGCAGGGTCTATGACCATTGGTAGATTGTTTGGGGATAAAGGTAGAGCACTATGGGGCGATAGTAAGTTGCTTTCATTTGGGTCCCTGATGGCCTTAGCAGGCATGATCTTGATTATGAGCACTTATCACTTTATCATTGTCATCTTAGGATTTGCGCTCGTAGGTTTAGGACTGTCCAATATTGTCCCTATTGCTTTTAGCATCGCTGGCAATCTCAAGGGCATCACTCCGGGAGTAGGGATATCAATGGTATCAACAATAGGGTACACAGGATTCATGTTTGGCCCACCGCTGATAGGATTTATAGCTGACGCCTATGACTTGCGTGTAGCCTTTGGGTTATTGATATTGCTATTTGTCTTGATGATGATCATCATAAGCAGCTTAAAGCGTAGTAACAAAGTCCATTTGGTTCAGTAGTTCTCGATTTACAGACAAATTTGTTTATTTTGATGTTTTTCAGAATAAATATGTCCTATGCGTGCATTTATCATCGTCATGAGCTTTTTGCTTACGCTATCTGGTTATACACAAGAAATATCACATGACAGCATCCCTGTCGACAGTGTAACAAGAGCCACAAAAGAACTTCCATTAGAGCCAGAAAGAGAATTTTTACTCAATACAAATGAGGGAACGTGGATGTCCCTTGATGTTAGCCCTGATGGTCAGACCATCGTATTTGATCTTATAGGTGATATCTACAAGGTATCTATCAATGGAGGTAAAGCAGAGAGGATCATCGGTGATTTATCGTTTGAGTCCCACCCTAAGTTTAGCAAAGATGGCAAATCACTATTAGTTACCTCGGATCGAAGTGGTGCAGAGAATATTTGGATCTATCATATAGACAGTACGGAATGGGTCCAAGTGACCAAAGACAGTGACAAGCACTACCAATCAGCAGAATGGACTCCTGATGGAGATTATATAGTCGCCAGCAAGGGTAATCGCAACTGGAAACTACATATGTACCATAAAGACGGAGGAAGTGGTGCTCAGCTCATCAAAAAACCTGAGAGCATGAAAGTATCAGAGCCTGCCTTTGGACCAGATGAGCGGTATATATGGTGCTCTACACGCCGTGGCGCATGGAATTATAACGCTCAGCTCCCTCAATATCAATTAGCCACATATGATCGAGAGACGGGAGAACTCGAAAGAAAGACAAGCCGATATGGTTCTGCTTTTGCTCCAACGCTATCACCAGATGGTCAATGGCTGGTATATGTAACCAGACATAATGCACAATCGGGCATCATCAAGCGTAACCTAACTACAGGTGATGAGTCTTGGTTGGCATATCCGGTACAGCGTGATGATCAGGAATCTATAGCTCCATTGGGTGTATATCCGGCCATGACATTTACACCCGACAGCAAGTATTTGTTGGCCTCTTATAATGGCAAGATCAATAAGCTCAACGTCATTGATGGCACTGCGGTTGAAGTCCCTTTTGAGGTGAGTGACACCATCCACTATGGTCCCAGGGTTAAGTTTGATTATCTCATCTCTGATAGCAACAAGATGGTCGTTACTCAGATCCGAGATACCCGTGTCTCTCCAGATGGCAGCAAAGTGGCATTCACTGCACTCAATCGACTCTATATCGCAGATCTACCATCTGGTACTCCGCAAAGAGTAACTTCAGCAGATCATACAGAAGCCATGCCCACATGGAGTCCTGATAGTCGATGGATATCCTATGTAACTTGGGAAGGTAATGGAGGTCACCTTTATAAGGTCGCAGCTCGTACTAACGCTACACCTATACAACTCACCACTAAAAAAGGCTATTACATCAATCCAGCCTGGGATCTGAATAGCAACAAAATAGCTTTTGAGAGTGACGCTGCACAAACATTTGTCGATGCCATAAGTCCTTTTGGATACGGATCTGAGAAAAAATTAGCTTGGATTTCTTCTACTGGAGGTGATATAAATTATATCGATCATGCTCATGGCAAGTATAACATACACTTTGTCAAAGGCAAAGATCGGATCTATCTCAATCAGAGTGACAAAGGATTAATTAGTATCAAGTGGGATGGAACTGATGAAAAGCAACATATTAAAGTATCTGGGGTGACGACCTTCCCAGCAGAACTTGACAAGAACCACTGCCTACTGGTCGCTAGCGAAACAGAGCCTCAAAAGAAGCCCTCTCGAGCGTCACTGCTGACTATGGCTCCTACAGGTAATTATGTTATGGCTAAGATCAACAATGACATCTATCGTGTTACTGTGCCAATACTTGGTGGTGAAGTCCCGACTATTAATGTGGCTAAACCTGCGAGTGCCTCCTTTCCATCGGAAAAGATTACCCGCACTGGAGGCGAATTTCCACATTGGTCGAGCGATGCATCACAAGTATACTTCTCATTAGGCAATGCATTGATGACCTACAACTTTGCCGCAGCGAAAAAAGTAAAAGAAGAAAATAAGGCAAAAAAGAAAGCTGAAGAAAAAGCCAAAGAACTCGAAAAGAAAAAGAAGAAAGCTGAAGATGCAGATGAGGACTCCGAAGAAAAAGCTAAGGAGAAGGAAGAGAATAAAAGTGAAAAGAAAAAGAAGGATAAGGACAAGAAATATAGTCCACAAGAAAATAGAATTGAGGTTTGGGTGGATAGAGACATACCTCAATCCGATGTACTCCTTCGAGGAGCAAGGATTATCACTATGAAAGGAGATGAAGTATTAGAAAATGGTGATATCCACCTCGTCAACAATAGAATCAAGAAGGTAGGCCCGTCAGGAACCATTGAGGTCAGCAGCAACACGCAGATAAGAGATGTATCAGGTAAAACCATAGTCCCAGGATTTATAGATGTCCACGCACATATGTGGCCAACGTGGGGGCTGCATAAAAATAATGTCTGGATCTATGCGGCTAACTTAGCCTATGGAGTCACAACGACTCGAGATCCTCAGACAGCAACGACAGATGTCCTTACATATGAAGACATGGTAGAATCTGGTGAGATCCCAGGGCCACGGATTTATTCTACTGGACCAGGAGTAGGTTTTTGGTCGTATCGCATGACCAGCAAGGAGCATGTGGACAGCGTCATGGTACAATACTCTAAATACTATGATACTAAAACCATAAAGATGTACCTCGTAGGCAATCGGCAACATCGCCAATGGGTCATACAATCCGCCAAAGAACAAAATATCATGCCCACAACTGAAGGTGGTCTTGATATGAAGCTCAACATTACGCAGTTGTTGGATGGTTACCCGGGACATGAACATGCCCTGCCCATCTACCCTATCTATGATGACTTAGCTAAGTTGATCGCCGAATCTCGTATGTCTGTCACGCCGACGATGCTCGTCGCATATGGTGGTCCTTGGGCAGAAAACTATTTTTATAGTAGAGAGAATCCACAGTACGACCCCAAGCTCAATCACTTCACTCCCAAAGAAGAATTAGACGCTAAAACACGTCGTAGACCAGGTTGGTTTATGGATGAAGAACACGTCTTTCAGAAGCATGCAGAATCATGTAATAAGATCATTGAGCATGGAGGTATCGTAGGCATAGGTTCTCATGGACAGTTACAAGGATTAGGATATCACTGGGAACTATGGGCAGTTGCCTCTGGAGGCATGAGTAATCATAACGCTCTCCGAGCAGCAACCATACTCGGCGCAGAAGCAATAGGATTAGAAAAGGATCTTGGCTCTATTGAAGAAGGTAAAATAGCAGACTTAGTTATCTTGGATCAAAATCCATTGGATAACCTGCGACATACAAATACGATTAACGAAGTAGTAAAAAATGGGCGTATATACAATGGCGATACTCTTGATGAGGTGTTTCCTAGACAAGTTAAAGCCCCAGATTTTTTTGATAGAGGGGATATTCCTCCTACAGGACTACCAGGCATAAAAAACTAAGATATCATGAATCAAACATTATTAAAGTATACTTATTGGGCACTTACACTACTGATGTGTGGGCTATTCTTATTTTCGGCACAGATGTATTTCTTTAAGACGGAGATGGTCAAAGGATTCTTTGAGTCAATGGGTTTTCCCATGTGGATTGTTATTCCTCTGGCTATTGCTAAAGTCTTAGGAGTTATTGCAGTACTCAGCGATTATCATACTGTCCTCAGAGAATGGGCCTATGCTGGATTCTTCTTTGACGTAATCCTTGCGACAGCAGCACATCATTATGCAGGACATGGGCTATTTGGGATGTCTTTTGCTGGCATCTTGTTGGTCCTTGGATCCAGATATATGTATCAATATAGGCGCTAAGATTCTCTACCCTTTGCGTTCTTTTCCTATCAATTGGAGGTATCCATCGACCTTATCGTTGGGTACTGCGATGGATAGGTGATAGTGAACTATTTGCCATTTGCCGTCTATCTGTTGTACTACTCCAGAGCTCCGACAAGGCCCCATCCAGGTATCTAAGAGTTCATCAAACCAGCCTATGGTTCCATCCTCATGGAGGGATACATGGCGCTCTGTAGTTGTAAAGTCCCATGCAGAGTCTCTCTCAAAGTATTTGCCCAACAACTCGTACATCTCTTCTCTGGTCCAGCGTTCTGTGGCATCAGTACCGATATAGATGCCTCCCTCAACCATAGATCCAAAGAAGGTATCTTCATCCGCTACGGCTGCTGCTTGATGCCAAGCATTGATGAGATTGTGTATCCTGTGTTCTTCTGATTCTTTGCATTCAGATGTTCTTCGAGTATCTGTGATCGCCGATATCTGCCAACCCTGCTCCCTACTGTTCATTAGCTCAAACACATTGACACCACAATGACTTAACTCATGGTCAAGATAAAAGGTATACTCGGTCCAAGCAGAGGCCATCACACCATCAACTTTGATATCATAAGACCACAATCGTTCATCCCATACTCCAGTATGCGGAGTACCTATCGCAGTAATAAACTTGCTCGCTGGATTACTGCGCTTGACCACCTTTCCAGTTTTACTATCTGTATAAATCGAAGCTAAGGTGGCCTCTGAAGTAAATAAATTAACAATAGAGAGACTATCATTACTCCTCATACTATCAAAAAGAAGGTCTATACGCTGCTTGATCCGTTGCTGCTCCGAAGGCTCTTGTACCTGAGCATACAATCCAACACTAAGCCCCACCAGTGTGAGCATGCTGAACATTCTTTTACCCCAAACATCAAAACATGAAATAAAAATATGGCTCATATTATATTTTTTCTTTATACTTATTATAAGTTCAGTTACAAAATTCTTTAAATTAGGGAATGGATGAAAATAGCACGAGAATTTTTAATCCTCATATTCCAATCACATAATAACAGAATCGGATTTATTTATTGATAATGGAGATCTTAAAAATGACAATCCTAAAAATCTAAATATAAGACCAGGACAGCACGAGATAATAGTATAGGATCAAAAGGTGGAGATCTTAAGTCAATTGCAACTAACCAAGTACAGAAAGTCATTCTGGAAAAGACAAGATTTTAATTAGCGAGCCAGCGAGGCCACACTGCAGAAGATAATCTTGACACGATCATAAAGCTTTTCTACAAGCCAATTAATTCCATGTCCCTTAGTAAACCATTCAATCTCTTTTTCATACAGTTCAACTAATTAGGGTAGACTTTAGGTGACTTATAAGTCCATATTTGAATCGTCATCAAAAATTATTCTAAATCAAATATTAAAATGTCTTCATTATGAAAAAGGTTAAAATTTACTCTCGTCAGCTTTTAGGATTAGGACTATTTCTTGGTTCATCATTCCTGATCAATGCACAATCTGACTTAGCCATGGTTGATCTTAATAATACATCCAACGCTCGGTCGGGATATACAATAGCCTCTACGTATAATGCTACTCATACCAACGAAGCTATATCAAAAATCTCTGCGCACATATCTGAGACTGTGGTATTTCCAGAGCATCTCAAAGATCTGCAGATAGAAGAAAAAGTTGTAGTCGAGCTTAAGATCAATGATCGGGGACAAATTATTGACAGTCAGATCATTAGCAAAACGTCTAAGTCATTGAATAAAGCAGTTCTTAAGTCGTTATCCACTTTTAACCAACTTGTTAAAACGGAGTCAGCATACCAAGGAGTTAATACAGTTCATATACCTGTTCAATTTACTAAATGAAGTAAATGAATAGAAATCGATTTATTTATATGAGTGATGGTATCTTACCATCACTCATTTTTCAGTATTAGAAAACAACTAATATATCCATGAGACTTTTGAAGCCATGTGTGAAATTATTGGGATTTGATGATAGATGGTTAATGCGCATTGGCATTCCTGCGCTCAGCATAGCCATGCCGATCATGCTCAATCTTGACTACAAAAGTTCCCACGAGTTTTGGCTCCATTTTGTTCCTGAATCCTTCATTTTTGTTGTGGGATTTTGGTTGTTTTATCGTTGGCTGATTATCGCCCTTCATAAACAATTCCCCAAGCTTAAGGATGCCTCTAAGCGGGTTGGGGCAGAGATAATATTCATTGTACTATCAGCTCCGATACTAAAAGGCATACTCGAAACGACTGTCAGGTTCTTGCTTAAGATATGCCTACTGGATCATGATATGATGCCCAGCCATCTACAGGCC